>PKER01000371.1 GCA_002919115.1 bacterium | reverse complement strand
CCGCACGCCCGCGTCCGCGACCTTCTTGGCCAGCGCGTCGTAGTCGGCGGCGAGCATGGTCGGGTCGCCGGTGCCGAGCTTCGAGAGCTCGGCCGGCGACTTGCCCTGGATGGCCGGGTCGTCGGAGAGGCGCAGGCCGATGCGGCCCCGCTCGCGGTCGACCTCGACGACGGTGACGTCGATCTCGTCGCCGGAGCTGAGGATGTCCTCGACCGAGTTCACGCGCTCGCCCGGCTTCACGTTGGAGATGTGAAGCAGGCCGTCGGTGCCCTTGGTGAGCTCGACGAAGGCGCCGAACGTGGTCGTCTTCACCACCTTGCCGCGGAACCGGTCGCCGACCTCCGCCTCCTTCGTCATCGACTCGATGCGGGCGATGCAGGCCTCGACCTGGTTGCCCGTGGGCGCGTAGACGCGGACCGTGCCGTCGTCGTCGATGTCGATCTCGGCCTCGAACTCCTCCTGGAGGGCGCGGATCGTCTCGCCGCCCTTGCCGATGACGGCGCCGATCTTCTCCGGGTCGATCTTCGTCGTCTCGATCCGCGGCGCGTACGGCGACATCTGCGGGCGCGGCCCGTCGATCGCCTCGGCCATCTTGTCGAGGATGAAGAGGCGGCCGCGGCGCGCCTGCTCGAGCGCGTCGCGCAGGATGTCGAAGGTGACGCCGGTGATCTTGATGTCCATCTGCAGGGCGGTGATACCCTCGCGGGTGCCGGCGACCTTGAAGTCCATGTCGCCGAGGTGGTCCTCGACGCCGGCGATGTCGGTGAGGACGATGTAGTCGTCACCCTCCTTGATCAGGCCCATGGCCACGCCGGCGACCGGCGCGGAGACCGGCACTCCCGCGGCCTGCAGCGCCATCGAGGACGCGCACACCGAGCCCATCGACGAGGAGCCGTTCGACTCCAGCGTCTCGGAGACGACGCGGATCACGTACGGGAACTCGTCCTCCGGCGGGATCGTCGGCTCAAGGGCCCGCTCGGCGAGCGCGCCGTGGCCGATGTCGCGGCGCTTCGGGCCGCGCATGAACCCCGTCTCGCCCACCGAGAAGGGCGGGAAGTTGTAGTGGTGGAAGAAGCGCTTCGACTCCTGCAGGCTCAGGTTGTCGATCTTCATGTCCATCCGGCTCGTGCCGAGCGCGACGCTCGAGAGGATCTGCGTCTCGCCGCGGGTGAACAGCGCCGAGCCGTGGACGCGCGGGGAGACGTCGACCTCGACCTCGATCGGCCGGATCTCGTCCTGGGCGCGCCCGTCGGGACGCTTCTTCTCGACCGCGATGCGGTGCCGGATGATGTCCTTCTCCAGCTTCGCGAAGGCCCGCTGGACCTCGACGCGGCGCTCGGCGGCGCCCTCCTCGTCGCTCTCGGGCGCGAGCGCGGCGAGGACCTCCTCCTCGACGGCGTCGATCGCCGCCTGGCGCTCCAGCTTCTGCTGGACCTGGGTGGCCTCGTCGAGCTTGGCGCCGAAGCGGGCGCGGATCTCCTCGTAGAGCGCCTCGTCGACCTGGGGCACGACGATCTCGCGCTTGGGCTTGCCGGCCTTCTCGGCCAGCTCGCGCATCGCAGCGGTGATCTTGCGGATCTCGCCGTGGGCGATGTCGAGCGCGTCGAGCACCTCGGCCTCGCTCACGAAGCGGGCGCCGCACTCCACCATGAGGATCGCCTCCTCGGTGCCCGAGACGATCAGGTCCATCTCGAGCTCCTCGGCCACGTCCTCGCCCGGGTTCACGACGAAGTCGCCGTGCAGCTTGCCGATGCGCACGGCGCCGACGTGCTGGTCGAGCGGGATGTCCGAGACGGCGATGGCGGCGGAGGCGCCGTTCATCGCGAGGATGTCGTACGGGTGCTCGTGATCGTGCGAGAGCGTCAGCGCGACGAGCTGCGTCTCGTAGTGCCAGCCCTTGGGGAAGAGCGGCCGCAGGGGCCGGTCGATCATCCGGGCGGTGAGGGTCGCCTTCTCGCCGGCGCGCGCCTCGCGCCGGAAGAACGAGCCCGGGATCTTGCCTACCGCGTAGTGACGCTCCTCGACATCGACCGTGAGCGGCAGAAAGTCAACGTCACGCAGGCTGCCGACAGTGGCTGTCGACAGCACCATGGTCCCGCCGGAGCGCACGACCACGGCTCCGCTGGCCTGGCGGGCCAGCTTGCCGGTCTCAAACGAGATCTCCTTACCACCGATCTCGACCGAGACGCGGCTCACATCGAACATGCTCATGTATTCCCTTGTTTCCTTCCGGTCGCCCCCTGGCGACCCACTTGCTTCGATTCTTCTCTGTATCCGCAGAGCAGCTTATCCGACGGTTCGTGCCCTGCCGACTGCGGACCGCCGCTTGACAGCGGTTACCCGGATAACCCGCGGTTGAGCCACCTGCGGCGCAGGAGGCTTCATCCGGGCGGGTCTATCCGCGGATGCGGAGGCAGGATTCGAGCGGGGCCCTAGTGGCGGAGCCCCAGCTCCGACACGACCTTGCGGTAGCGGTCCAGGTCGGTCCGCTCCAGGTACCGCAGCAGGCGGCGGCGACGGCCGACCAGCATGAGCAGGCCGCGACGGGAGTGGTGGTCCTTGCGGTGGGTGCGGAGGTGCTCGGTCAGGTCGTTGATGCGCTCGGTGAGCAGCGCGATCTGCACCTCGGCGGAGCCGGTGTCGCCCTCGGACCGGCCGTACTTGGCGATCAGCTCCTGCTTTCTTTCTGCGGTCAGTGGCATTTCGGGCGGGACAGGTTAGCGAGGTTCACGACAGACATCAGGAGGCCACCGCGGGCGGCCCCCGGAACTCGGCGCAGATCCGGCGCGCCTGCTCGACGTCGCGGTGCATCTGGGCGATCAGGTCGTCCACGGACGGAAAGCGCTTCTCGCCGCGCAGGCGCGCGACGAAGGCGATCCGTAGCGTGCGCCCGTAGAGGTCGCCCTCGAAGTCGATCAGGTGGGGCTCGATGAGCAGGCCCCGCCCGGTCTCGAACATCGGCCGCACCCCGATGTGGATCGCCGCCGGGTGCTCGTTGGCGAAGCCCGCGTACACGCCGTGCCCGGGGACGACCAGGCGGTCGTCCGGGACGATGTTCGCCGTCGGGAAACCGAGCTCGCGGCCGCGCTTGTCGCCCTCGACGACCACGCCTTCGTAGAGGAACGGCGCGGCCAGGCAGCGCATCGCGGCCTCCACCTCCCCGGCCTGGACCAGCGCGCGGATGCGGGTCGAGGAGACCGTCTCGCCGTCGACCTCCACCAGGGGCACGACGCGCGTCTCGAACTCGCTTCGCGCGGCGAGCATCGCAGGGTCGCCCTTGGCCTTGGCGCCGAAGCGGAAGTTCTCGCCGACGGAGACGTGCTCGGCGCGGAGCCGGCCGATCAGCACCTCCTCGATGAACTGCTCGGCGGAGAGCTTCGAGAACTCGCGGTTGAAGCGGATCACGACGAGCTCGCGCACGCCCAGGCCATCGAGCACGTCGCGCTTCGCGGTGAACGGCATGAGCAGCTTGGGGGCCGCGTCCGGGGCGAGCACGCTCAGCGGGTGCGGGTCGAAGGTGAGCACCGTGTCGGCACCCTCGATCACCCGGCGGTGCCCGACGTGGACGCCGTCGAACGTCCCGATCGCGACCCGTCGCGGGCGCGGCTCGGCTTCGCTCAGCTCGGTGACCTTGATCGCCATCGCGCGGAACTCAATCAGACGAGGGTAGGCGAGCGAGGGCATCCCGCAGCGGGATCGGTTCGGGACCCGCCTCCTCCACCGAGAACGGCCCGATCCGCGTCCGGCGCAGCTCCAGGCAGTAGGCGTCGCCCAGGTCGGCGACCAGGCTGCGGACGTAGGTGCCCGAGGAGCACTCGATCTCGAGCTCGACGTCGTCGCCCTCCCGCCCCAGCTCCTCGAAGCGGTACACGGTCACCTCGCGCTCGGGAAGCTCGAACCGCTCGCCGCGGCGGGCCCGCTTGTAGGCGCGCTCCCCGTCGATCTTGACGGCCGAGTACGCGGGCGGGCGCTGGCGGATGCGGCCGGTGGGCAGCTCGAGGCGCTCGGGCACCCTGCCGGTGACCGTGATCTCCCCGTCGCGGTCGCCGGTGGTCGAGACCGCACCGAGGCGCGCCACCGTGCGGTAGGTCTTCGGCAGGCCCATGAAGCGCGCCTGCTCTCGCGTCGCGGGGCGGCCGACGAGCACGATCAGCAACCCGGTCGCAAACGGGTCGAGCGTGCCGGCGTGCCCGACGCGCCGGACGCCGAGCTCGCGGCGCACCTGGGCGACCACGTCGTGGGAGGTCACCCCCGACGGCTTGTCCGCGAGGACGACGGCGCCCTCGCTCGCGAGGTCGGCGTGCGCCTCAGCCAAGCTGCGCGGCGACCCGCTCGCGGAGGAACTCCACGAGCTCGGGGTACTCGAGGTCCGTGCCGAACCCTGCCGCGCGGCGATGGCCGCCGCCGCCGTGCTCGCGCGCGATCGCCGAGACGTCGACGGCGCCGTCGCTCGAGCGGAGGCTGACCTTGCGCGCCCACCGCCCACCGGGCTTGTCGCGCACGATCGCGGCGACCCGGACGCCCTCGAGCGCGCGCACGTGGTCGATGATCCCCTCGGTGAGGTGCTCGGTCGAGCCGGTCTCCTCGTAGTCCTCCTGGGAGATGTAGGTGAGCGCGAGCACGCCGCCGTCGTAGCGCTCGAGCTTCTCCAGGGAGCGGGCGAGCAGCTTCATCTTCTCCATCGGCACGCGCTCGTACAGGCGCCGGTAGATGTCGTCGACGCTGACGCCGGCCTCGATGAGCTCCGCGGCCATCAGGTGCGCGGTCGCGTCGGTGTTCTCGTACATGAACTTGCCGGTGTCGGTGATCAGGCCCACGTACAGCGCCGCGGCGATGTCGGGCGTGATCGTCGCGCCGAGGACCTTGGCGAGCCGCCAGACGATCTCCGCGGTGCACGAGGCCTCGACGTCGACCAGGTTGACCGCGCCGAAGTGGGTGTTGTCGTGGTGGTGGTCGACGTTGATGATGCGGGCGCCGTCGCGGTGCAGGAACGGCTCCGGCATGCGGTCGCGGTTGCCGCAGTCCAGGAAGATCAGGGTCCGGTCGACCACGTCCGCGGGCGCCTCGTGGAAGACGTCGGTGAGCGGGAGGAAGCGGTACTCGACGGGCAGGGGGAACTCCTTCGCCGGCAGGAACATCACGGAGTCCTTGCCGAGCTGCTCGAGCAGGTGGTGGGTGGCGAGCAGCGAGCCGAGCGCGTCGCCGTCGGGACCCTCGTGGGTCGTGAGCAGGAACCTGTGGCCCGTGCGGATCTCGTGGGCCACGGCGTCGAGGGCGGTCGTCTTCGCGGGCGTCTCGATCGGCGCGGGCATCAATCCTCCAACAGCTCGCTGAGGCGCTGTGCGCGCTCGAGGCTCTCGTCGTACACGAACTTCAGGGTCGGGGTGCGCTTGAGGCGCAGCTCCCGGTTGACGGCTGCCTGCAGCACACCGTGGGCGGCGCCGAGCGCGGCCAGCGCGGACTCGCGGGCGGCCTCGTCGCCGAGCACGCTCACGTACACCCGCGCTGAACGCAGGTCCGGGCTTGTATCGACGGCGGTCACGGTCACGAATCCGATGCGAGGGTCGTCGAGCTCAGAGGCGATCGCGTCCGCGACGACTTCGCGCATGACCTCGTTGACGCGCCTCATGCGCTCAGTGGCCATGGCGTAAGCCAGCATACAGACGCCTGCGGCAGCAGCTTCCAGCTGCCGGCGTCCAGCTGCCAGCTGCCAGCTTCCAGCTTGCTCCTGGTGGTGCCGGCGTTGGCGCTTCGCCGGTCGCCGATCGTCGGTCGCCGGTCGTCGGTTGGGCGGGTCAGGCGTGGCTCGTACTCGGCGGCCAGCGGTTCTAACGTTCCTTGGGTGCGCGCGTTCGTCTGCATCGTCGAGGTCCGGCTGCACCTCGGCGAGGCGCATGATCTGAAGGGCAAGCGCAAGCTGCTGCAGTCGCTCAAGGGGCAGCTGCGCAACCGCTTCGGGGTCGCGGTCACCGAGACCGACGGGCACGACACCTGGCAGCGCTCGACGCTGGTCTGCGCGCTCGTCGGGGGCGCCGACATCGACGACCGCGCCGACGAGCTGGAACGGTTCGTGATGTCCCGGGTGCCGGACGGCTGCGCGTTCGACCGGGACGTCCTGAGCCTGGAGGACATCCGCGGATAGAGCTGCCGGCTACCAGCTACCAGCCACCAGCAGCCAGCCACCAGCGCCTGAATCACCCAACGGGCGACCGACGACCGGCGACCGGCGACCCGGCGAAACGCCAACGCCGGCACCACCAGGAGCAAGCTGGCAGCTGGCAGCTGGAAGCTGGAAGCTCGCAGCTATTCGAGCTTCTGCTCGACCTGCTTGGTGCGGAACACCTCGAGCACGTCGCCGACCTTGATGTCGGCGAAGTTCTCGAGCACGATGCCGCACTCCTGGCCCTGGTCGACCTCGGCCACGTCGTCCTGGAAGCGGCGCAGGGAGGCGATCGCGCCGGTCCAGATGACCGTGCCGTCGCGCACCAGGCGCACCTCCGCGTCGCGGGCGACCTTGCCGTCGGTGACCTCGCAGCCGGCGATCGTGCCGACGCGCGACGCCTTGAACGTCTGCTTGACCTCCGCCTGGCCCAGGGCCTCCTCGACCTCGACGGCCTCGAGCATGCCCTCCATCGCCGCCTTGAGGTCCTCGGTGACCTTGTAGATCACCGAGTACGTGCGGATCTCGACGCCCTCGCGCTCGGCGGCGCGGCGGGCGTCCGCGAGCGGCCGGACGTTGAAGCCGATGATGATCGCGTCGGACGCCGCGGCCAGCATCACGTCGGACTCGTTGATGCCGCCGGCGGCCGCGCGGATCACGTCGATGCGCACCTGGTCCTGCGGGACCTTGGCGATCTCGTCCTGCAGAGCCTCGAGCGAGCCCGCCACGTCGGCCTTGAGGACGATGTTGAGCTCCTTGAGGTCGCCCTCCTGGGCCTTCGCGAAGACCTCGTCGAGCGTGACCTTGCGGGCCTGGCGCCGCGCGAGCTGCTCGGCCTTGAGCCGGTGCAGCCGCTCGCCGGCGATCTGGCGGGCGCGGCGGTCGTTCTCGACGACCTCGACGCGGTCGCCAGCCTCGCAGACGCCGTTGAAGCCGAGCACCTCGACGGGATCGCCGGGGCGGGCCTCCTTGAGCCGGGCGCCGTTGTGGTCGTGCATCGCGCGCACGCGGCCCCACTCGTGGCCGGCGACGACGGCGTCGCCGATCTTGAGCGTGCCGCGCTGGATCAGGACGGTGGCGACCGGGCCGCGGCCCTGGTCGAGGTGCGACTCGATCACGGTGCCCGACGCGGGCGCGTTCGGGTTGGCGCGGAGCTCCTCGACCTCGGCGACCAGCAGGATCATCTCGAGGAGCTCGTCGAGCCCCTCGCCGGTCTTGGCCGAGACGTTCACGAAGATCGTCTCGCCGCCCCAGTCCTCGGGCGTGAGGCCCTGCTGCGCCATCTCGCCCTTCACCCGGTCCGGGTTGGCCTCGGGCAGGTCGATCTTGTTGATCGCGACGATGATCGGCACGTCCGCGGCGCGGGCGTGGTCGATCGCCTCGATCGTCTGCGGCATCACGCCGTCGTCGGCGGCGACGACCACGACGACGATGTCGGTGACGTCGGCGCCGCGGGCGCGCATCGCCGTGAACGCGGCGTGGCCCGGCGTGTCGATGAAGCTGATGGTCTTGCCCTCGTGGTGGACCTGGTACGCGCCGATGTGCTGGGTGATGCCGCCGGCCTCACCCGCGGCGACCTCGGTCTGGCGGATCGCGTCGAGCAGCGATGTCTTGCCGTGGTCGACGTGGCCCATGATCGTCACGACCGGCGGCCGCGGCTGGAGGTCCTCCTCGGCGTCGTCGTAGACGACCTCCTCGGCCTCCTCCTCCGCGGCGCTCACGACCTCGACCTTGCGGTCGAACTCCACCGCGAGCAGCTCGATCGTCTCGTCGGAGAGCGTCTGCGTGAGCGTCGCCATCTCCCCGAGCTGCATGAGCTTCTTGATCAGGTCGGCGGCCGAGACCCCGAACGTCTCGGCGACCTCGCGCACGGTGGCGCCCGAGTTCACCTTGAGCGCCGGCTCCTCCTGCTCGACCCGGTCGA
>PKER01000372.1 GCA_002919115.1 bacterium | reverse complement strand
CGCCCGCGACGAGGCGCGCCGCGGCATCCCGTTCGACCCGCCGGGCGAGCTCACCGCGCGCTGGCTCGAGTCGCTGCCGTTCGAGCCCACCGAGGGCCAGCGCAACGCGTTCGCCGAGATCGACGCCGACCTCGCCTCCGGCCGCGCCATGCAGCGCCTGCTGATGGGGGAGGTGGGCAGCGGCAAGACCGTCGTCGCGCTCTACGCCATGCTGCGCGCGATCGAGGGCGGCTACCAGGCCGCGCTCATGGCGCCCACCGAGACGCTGGCCGAGCAGCACGCCCGCACCCTCGACCGGCTGCTCGCGAACGAGCAGGTCCCGTTCACCCTGCTCACCAGCTCCACTTCCGCCGCCCAGCGCCGCGACGCGCTCGACAAGCTGCGTACCGGCGAGCTCGCCATGGTCGTCGGCACGCACGCCCTGATCGAGCCCGACGTCGAGTTCGCCCGGCTCGCGGTCTGCATCGTCGACGAGCAGCACCGCTTCGGCGTCCGCCAGCGCGCGGCGCTCGACGAGAAGGGCCCCGCCGCCACGAGCTCGACCGAGGCCGCGGCGCCGCACGTCCTCCACATGACCGCGACGCCGATCCCGCGCACGCTCTCGCTCACCACCTACGGCGACCTCGACACGACGATCCTGCGCGAGCTGCCCGCGGGCCGCCAGCCGGTGAAGACCTGGCTGGTGGGGGAGGACCGCCGCGCAGGCGCGTACGAGTTCGTCCGCGAGCGCCTGCGCGAGGGCCACCAGGCCTACTTCGTCTGCCCGCTCGTCGAGGGCTCGGAGAAGCTCGAGGCCAAGGCCGCCGCCGACGAGGCCGAGCGCCTCGCAAGCGGCGAGTTCGCCGACTTCGAGGTGGCCCTGCTCCACGGCCAGATGCCCGCCCGCGAGAAGGCCGCGGTCATGGAGCGCTTCGCCAGCGGCGCCGCGCACGTACTCGTCGCGACCACGGTGATCGAGGTCGGGATCGACGTTCCCAACGCGACCGTGATGGTGATCGAGGGCGCCGAGCGCTACGGGATCTCCCAGCTCCACCAGCTCCGCGGGCGCGTCGGCCGGGGCGCCCACGAGTCCTACTGCATCCTCTTCGGCGACCCGGCCTCCGACACCGCGCGCCGCCGGCTCGAGGCGGTCGCCGCCGAGCGCGACGGCTTCAAGCTCGCCGAGATCGACCTCACGATCCGCGGCGAGGGCGAGATCCTCGGCACCCGGCAGCACGGCCTGCCGGAGTTCCACGCCGCCCAGCTCCCCGAGGACGGCGAGCTGCTCGTCGCCGCCCGCCGCGAGGTCCGTGCGCTGCTCGCCGAGCACGGCTCCTTCGAGGCCCCCGAGCTGCAGCCGCTGCTCGACGCGGCGCGCGAGCGCTTCGGGGACGAGCGCGAGCGGGGGATCATCGCTTGAGGGTCGTCGCGGGGGAGCTCAAGGGCAGGCGGCTGCGCGCCCCCGCGGGCGGCGCGGTCCGGCCCACGTCGGACCGCGCGCGCGAGGCGCTGTTCTCGATGCTGGGCGACGTGAGCGGCATGCGCGTCCTCGACCTGTTCGCTGGCACCGGCGCGCTCGCGATCGAGGCGCTCTCGCGCGGCGCCGCCGAGGCGGTGCTCGTCGACACGCAGCCCCGCTGGGCGCGCGAGAACATCGAGGAGCTCGGCCTGGCAGACCGGGCGCGGGTGGTGAGGGCGGACGCGATCGCCTTTCTGCGCGGCGAGCCCGACGCGCCCTACCCGCTGATCCTGTGCGATCCGCCCTATAGACTCGCGCGGCGTCTTGAGGCCGATCTGCGAAATCTCGCTCCCGCCTGGCTCGCTCCCGGCGGCCGCATCGTCGTCGAGAGCGCTGTCCGCGAGGCGATCGACCTCAGCTTGGAGCTCGAGCGCGAGCGCCGTTACGGCGACGCGCTCCTGAGGATCTGGAGGATGTCGTGATCTCCGGTCACATCGACCCAGTTGAACTGCGCTTCCGCGAGGGATGGCCGAGCCGATGAGCGATCAGAACGAACGAGTTGCGATCTGCCCGGGTACTTACGACCCGGTCACGAACGGGCACCTGGACGTCATCGCCAGGGCGTCGCGCGTCTTCGACCGCGTGGTCGTCGGCGTCGTCGGCCAGGCGATCCGCAAGCAGCCGCCGATGTTCACCGCGCAGGAGCGCAAGGGGTTCATCGAGCGCGCCGTGGCCGACATGGGCCTGGAGAACGTCACCGTCGAGATCTTCACGAACCTGCTCGTCGACTTCGCCCGCTCCCACGGCGCCACCGCGATCGTCAAGGGCCTGCGGGCGATCTCGGACTTCGAGTACGAGTTCGAGATGAACCAGCTGAACCGCAAGGCGGCGCCGGACATCGAGTCCGTCTACATCTTCGCCGCCGCCGAGTACAGCTTCGTGCGCTCCACCGGCGTCAAGGAGATGGCCACCTTCGGCGGGCCGCTCGACGACCTGGTGCCGAAGGAGGTCGCCGAGGCGCTCGAGGCCCGTCTCCGGCGGGATTAGCGACTCGGTACCGTTGGGCAGGAGCTTGCAACTGAACGCCGAAACCACCCTTGTCAAACCCGCTCCTTGCGGGGCGGCGTAAGCTTTCCGCAGCAAATGGACGTCCTGGTCCTTATCGACAAACTCGACGACCTGATCCACAACGCCCGGCCGGTGCCGCTCACCGACCAGGTCCGCGTGGATCGCGAGGAGATCTACGACCTCCTCGATCAGATGCGCGCCACGATCCCCGAGGAGATCAAGCAGGCGCGCTGGATCGTGAAGGAGCGCCAGGAGATGCTGGCGGAGGCCAAGCGCGAGGCCGAGAGGATCGTCAAGGAGGCGCGCGAGCAGCAGGAGCGGTTGATCTCCGAGGAGGAGGTCTACAAGCAGGCTGAGCGCGCCGCCGAGGAGATCGTCGAGGACGCGCGCGAGACCGAGCGCCAGATCCGCCTCGGCGCGGAGGACTACGCAGACGAGATCCTCTCGACGCTCGAGGTCAACCTCCAGAAGTTCCTCGCCGCGGTCCAGCGCGGGCGCGATCGCCTCGCGGGTCGTGACGAGGAGCCCGTCGAAGTTCAGTAGTCAGTCGTAGGTGGCGCGGACGACCGCGAGGTCGTCTGCCTGCCAGACAACCTCGCCCTCGCACCAGGCGGCGAGGTCCTGCGCCGACGCCGGCATGTCGACGCCCTCGGTGAGCGGCGTGACCCGCTGCTCGGGCGGCACCTTGACGATGTCGCCGATCACGAGCGAGCGCGACTGCTCCCGCACGCGCCGGAAGAGGTCGCGCTTGCGCTCGTCGTCGAGCTCGTGGATCGTGAGCACCGAGATCACGAGGTCCCACGGGCCGTCGGGGAGGGGGTCCTCGATGCGGCCGAGCCGCATCTCCTCCCAGCCGAGCTGGCGCGCGTGGAAGACCATCTCCGGGCTCGCGTCGAGGCCCGTGATCCGGCAGTCCGGGTAGCGCTCCCAGATGCGGCGGGTGGTCTCCGCGGTCCCGAAGCCGAGCTCGAGCACGCGCTCGGGCGGGAACGGGATCGCGTCGATCGCCGCCTGCTGCAGCTCGTCGTAGCGCGGGATCTCAGCGCGGATCTCGTCGAGGTACGTCGCGGGGTTCCAGTTGAGAGGTCGGTTCAAGGCTCACTCGCTACAGTCGAGATGGTGGCGGGCGCATTGAACACGATCGATCTTGATGGGCTCGCCCTCAGGCCTGGCCAGGGGCGCCGCCTGGACGTCGAGATTCGGCCCGACGGGCTCACTCTCGGCGGCCAAACCTACGGGGTCGAGAGCGGCGCGATCGCCGCGCGCCTGGAGATCTCGCGCACGAGCGCGGGCCACGCGATCCACATGACGTTCGCCGGCGCGCTCGAGGGTCCGTGCATGCGCTGCCTCGAGGACTCGCGGTTCGAGGTCTCGGTCGACGCCCGCGAGATCGACCAGCCCGGCGCCGCCGACGAGGACCTCACGAGCCCCTACGTGGACGCCGGGATCCTCGACGTGCGTGCCTGGGCCCACGACGCGATCGCCCTCTCGCTGCCGCAGACGCTGCTCTGCCGGCCCGACTGCGCTGGCCTCTGCCCGGTGTGCGGGGTCTCGCTGAACGAGGTCGACCCGGCGACCCACAAGCACGAGGAAGACACCGACCCGCGCTGGGCGAAGCTCCGCGAGCTGCGGTTCGACTGACCGCGGCGGCCCATACGATCCGAGCGTGAACCCGGTCACGAGGGCCGAAGTGTCCGAGGCGCGCCGCCGCGAGGCCGAGGCGCAGATCATGGCCGCGACGGAGGGCCTGCTCGCCGAGGGCAACGCCTACGCCGAGCTCTCCGTCGAGCGCATCGCCGCGGCCGCGGGCCGCTCGCGCACGGCGTTCTACCTGTACTTCCGCGACAAGCGCGAGCTGCTCCAGCGCCTGACGGAGACGGTCGCCGGGGAGCTCTACGGGATCGCCGAGCGCTGGTGGGCCGCGGCGGACGCGCGGGCCGAGCTGCGGCCGGTGACCGAGTCGATCCTCGCCACCTTCCGCCGCCACGCAGACCTTCTGCGCGCGGTGATCGAGACGTCCACCTACGACCAGGGGATGGCAGAGTTTTGGCGCGGGCTGGTGGGCCGCTTCGTCGAGGCCACGCAGGAGCGCCTGCGCCGCGACGGGGTGGACCCGGCGACCGCGGAGGGCATGGCGTTCGCGCTGGTCTGGATGACCGAGCGCGCCTGCTACCAGCACGTCACCAACGGGCACGGGCTCTCCGACGGACGGCTCGTGGACGCCCTCGTGGAGATCTGGGAGGGCGTCCTTTCACGGACCGGTCGCTGAAGCCGCTAACCTCTCGCCCCCGAATGGCCGTCCCGAAGAAGAGGACATCGAAAGCTCGGCGCGACAAGCGCCGCGCCACGCACAAGATCAGCGCGCCGCGGCTGAACAGCTGCCCGCGCTGTCACTCCCCGCGCCTGCCCCACCGCGTGTGCCCCGTGTGCGGCACGTACGCGGGCCGCGAGGTGATCTCCCACGAGATCGCCGAGCAGCCGGCCGGGGGCGGTTCGGCGGGCGCGGAGGGCTAAAGCTTGACCGAGCCCGCGGGTGCGGCCGTCACGGTCGCGCTCGACGGAAAGGGGGTCGAGCGTGGCACAGCCACGCTGGTCGCCGGTGCCCGCAAGGCCGCAGCCGACGGCATCGCGCTGCGCGTGTTCGGCGACCCCGCCGCGCTGGCTGAGCTCGCCGAGCTCCCCAACGTGGAGGTCGTCGAGGCCCCCGACGAGATCACCAACGACGAGGAGCCGGTCGCCGCGGTGCGCCGCAAGGCCGACGCGTCGATCGTGCGCGCCGCCGCCGACGTCGCCGCGGGCAACGCCGACGCCCTGGTGAGCGCCGGGCCGACTGGGGCGACGATGACCGCGGGCCTGTTCGCGCTGCGCCGCATCTCGGGCGTGCGCCGGCCCGCGCTCGCGCTCCAGCTTGCGGTGCCGGGCCGCGAGGGGCCGCCCACCGTGATGCTCGACGTGGGCGCGAACGCCGAGGCGCGCGCTCACGACCTCGTCCAGTTCGCGTTCATGGGCGCCGCCTTCAGCCGCGCCGTGCTGGGCGTGGCGGAGCCGCGGGTCGCGCTGCTCTCGGTCGGCGAGGAGTCCACGAAGGGCACCCAGACGGTCGTCGAGGCGCACGCCGAGCTCGCCGGGACGGAGCACCTGAACTTCGTCGGCAACGTCGAGGGCCGCGACCTGCTCACCGGCGCGGCCGACGTGGTCGTCACCGACGGGTTCACGGGCAACGTGACGCTGAAGACGCTCGAGGGCACCGCGAAGGCCGTCGCCACGGCGGTCGGGCAGGCGGCGCGCTCGAACCCGGTCGCGATGCTGGGCGGGCTGCTTTTGAAGCCGGCGCTCGGCGGCCTGCGGCGCCAGATGAACCCCGACAACACCGGCGGGGCGATCCTCCTGGGCCTGCGCGGGGTCACGGTCGTGGGGCACGGCAGCTCGGGCGAGGACGGCATCGCCAACGCGATCCGGCTGGCCGCCCGGGCCGTGCGCGAGCGCGCCGTGGAGCGCACCGCGGCGCTGCTCGAGGAGGCGGGGGCCATGCGCGGGGAGCCGACGTGATAGGAAAAGGCAGGTGAGCGGAATGGCCGATACGAACCACCAGGGGGCAGGGGGCCCCGGGCAGCTCGACCGCGAGACCGTGGTCGCGAAGGTGCGCGGGCATCTGAGCGAGGAGCTGCGTATCCCGCTCGAGCGGATCACGCTGGAGACGGACATCCGCAAGGACCTGGATGCCGACTCCCTGGATCTGTACGAGCTCGTCATGGAGCTGGAGGACACGTACGGGGTGAAGATGAGCGAGGAGGAGGCGGCGGAGATCCGCACCGTCGGTGACGCCGTCGACTTCGTGATCGCCCGTTTTCCCGCCGGATGAGGTAAATGGCCCGGGGCATACGCGCGATCGCACGCGGCAGGCTTCTCAAGCGCCGCCCCAAGGGCGGCCCGAAGCCGCTCCGTGAGCTGATCGACGCGTTGCCCGAAGACCTGCGCCGCAAGGCGCTCAGCCACTCCTCGTGGGTCCAGCACCGGGCCGACTCCTACGGCCGGCTCGCTTTCCTGGGCGACAGCGTGCTCGGTCTGGCGATCGCCGAGCACCTGTTCATGCGCTTCCCGCGGGCCGACATCGGCCGGCTCACGAAGGTCCACGGCCAGGCGGTGAGCGGCCGGGCCTGCGCGCAGGTGGCGCAGGAGCTCGGCCTGCCCGACCTCGTGCGCGCGGTCGAGCCCGAGCACTCCGACGGCGGCATCGGCTCGGACGCCCTGCTCGAGAGCGAGCGCGCGCTCGCCTCGATCTGCGAGGCGGTGATCGGCGCGTGCTGCCTGCACCACGGTTTCGAGGCGACGCTGCCCGCGACCGTGGCGGCGTTCGCGTCCCAGGTGGAGCTCGCCTCGGAGACCCTGATCGACTTCAAGTCGGCGCTCCAGGAGCGCCTGGCGCGCAACGGCGACCGCGTACGCTACGAGGTGACCGGCGAGGACGGCCCGCCGCACGACCGGCGCTTCGAGGTCTCCGCGACCGTCGGCGGCCGGGTGATCGGCAAGGGCACCGGGCGCTCCAAGAAGGCGGCCGAGCAGGCGGCCGCGGCGGAGGCCCTCGACCGGCTCGGGGACTAGCCCCCGGCGGTCCGTCCGACCCGATCGGGAGCCTTAGGGTCCAACGCGCGCATGCATCTGAGCTCGATCACCATCAAGGGGTTCAAGTCCTTCCCCGAACGCACCCGGCTTGAGTTCTCGCCGGGCGTGTCGGTGATCGTCGGCCCGAACGGGTGCGGCAAGTCGAACATCACCGACGCCGTGCTGTGGGCGCTGGGCGAGCAGAGCCCCCTGAGCGTCCGCGGGCAGTCGATGCAGGACATGATCTACGCGGGGGGCGAGGGGGTCGGCCCGAGCCGCTACGCGGAGGTCGAGGTCGTGCTCTCCGACATCCCGATCGACCCCGACGCGACCTCGGCGGTGGGCGAGTTCACCGAGCTTTCGATCCGCCGGCGCCTCGACCGCAGCGGCGAGGGCGAGTACCGGCTGAACGGCGCCCGCTGCCGGCTCACCGACGTCGTGGAGGCGCTCTCCGACGCGAACCTGGGCGGCGAGATGCACTCCGTGATCAGCCAGGGGCGCGTCGAGGAGATCGTGCACTCCAAGCCGCGCCAGCGGCGGCTTTTGGTCGAGGAGGCGGCCGGCCTCGGCAAGCACCGCAAGCGCCGGCGGCGCGCCCAGCTGCGCCTCGAGCGCACCCAGGAGAACCTCGACCGCGCCCTCGACGTCGAGCGCGAGGCGCGGCGCCGCCTGCGGCCGCTCAAGCAGCAGGCGCAGGCCGCCGACATCCACCAGCGGCTCGAGCGCGAGTCCAACGAGCTGCGCGCGAGACTGCTCGCCGTCGAGGCGGGCGCCCACCAGGACGAGCTCGCCGCCGCCGAGCGGCGCGCCGCCGAGGCCCGCAAGGTGCGCGACGCGATCGACGCGCTCATCGTCATCCATATCCCGGTCGCCAATCCCGCCACCCCGGCGATCCGCGCCGCGATCCGCGAGGCGGCGGGCGAGCTGCGCGGGAAGCTGCCGGTGCTCTGCGTGCTCATGCCGCACGAGCCCGACCCGGA
>PKER01000197.1 GCA_002919115.1 bacterium | reverse complement strand
GGCTCGCAGCCCTCGCCGTCGTCGACGGTGAGCGTCGTCTCGTAGGTGCCGGGCTCGGTGTAGGTGTGCTTGAAGGTGCCGCCCGCCGGAACGGACCTGGTCGTGCCGTCGCCGAAGTCGAGGACGGCGGTTTGCACGCCGAGGTCGTCCGTGGGAGGGGACACGTCGAACTCAGCCGGGACGCCGGTACGCGCTTTCGCGGGGGCTGATAGCCCAGCCTCGGGCGGCTGGTTGGGCGTGATCGCAAGTCCTGCGTACCAATGGTTACTGCCGCTGCCGCCGATCTCGACGGTCTCTGCCACCCGTGGCGGATTAGAGGCCAGATCGAGGATGCTCACCGTGTTGTCCCCTGCGTTGCGGACGTAGGCGGCGCTCCCGTCCGGGGCAATGGAGACCCAGGTGGGCTCCCGACCGACGCCTACGCTGGCGATCACCGGATCGCCACCGGTGCCGATCCTGGTCGTGTCGATGACGGAGACGGTCTCGTCGCCTGCGTCAGCGGTGTACACGTAACGACCATCAGGGCTGACGGCAATCCCCTTGGGGCCTTCTCCCACGGGGACGGTGGCGATCAGAGGGCTCTGGCCCGAGCCGATGCTCTCGGGGTCAAGGACAGAGACGGCGCCGCCCGCCGTATCCGCGGCATACAGACGCGTCCCGTGAGGGCTCACCGCGATCGCGCTGGAGAGCGGGCCGACCTGGACCGTCCCGATCACTGGGTCTTGGCCCAGCTCGACCAGCGACGGGTCGATCACAGAGACAACCGCAGGTATGACGCTCATCGAGTAGACCCGCTTTCCGTCGGGGCTGACCGCGATCCCGTAGGGATTGCCGAGCGGGATCGGGATCGTGGCGACCACGGGATCGCCGCCCGCCTCCGCCAGCTCCGTATCGATGACGGAGACCGTGTCATCTCGGTAGTTGGTGACGTAGGCGCTGGAGCCGTCCGGGCTGAGCGCGATCCCGACGGGCCCGTCACCGACCGGGAAGGTCCGCACGGCGGGCCCGTTCGGCGTCGTGTCGATCAGCGAGACAGTGTCGTCGCTGTAGTTGGTGACCTAGGCGCGCTTGCCGTCGGGGCTGACGGCGACCGTCGCGGGATGGTGACCGACCGGGACCTCACCAACGACGGTCGAGCCTTCGATCGCGACGAGCTTGTCGCCCGTGGCATTGACCGCGTACACCGTGTGCCCCGTCTGCGCCGCCGCGGCGGAGGCGAACCAAAGCGAGCCGAAAGAAGAGAGCGCCGCAACGGCCGTCAGGACGCGAACGAATCGCTGCAAACCCCACCCCCAAGTGATCTCTCGCCTCTTTTCCGCCGGCGAAACCTACCACCAGGCGCCGAGGACGCCCAATGCGGAGGGCCCAGCGCTCGCAACGGGCCGCCCTTCAGCGCGCAACACGGACGCGCCGCAGCGCGACGCGCTGCTGACCGCCGAGGCCTTCGGCCCGCACGCGCAAGCCTCCCACGGCGGTTGCCCGCAAGGGGCGGAGGGGTTAGGCTCGCCCGCGTTCACGATCGCAGGGAGGCAAAGGCCGCTTGTCGCCGTCCAACGAGCCGCGCTGGGGTTTGATCGCGACCGTCGCCCTGATCGGGGGCCTCGGCGCCGCCGTCGTGGTGTTTTTCGCTCTGCCCGATCAGCGGTGGATCGCCGGGCTGATCGCCGCGATCGCGATCGTCGACGCTTTCGTGTTCGGGTCGATCCTCCCCAGCTCGCTGGGCAAGCGCTCCGCGCAGATGACGATCGAGCAGCTGAACGCGCAGGCCCAGGCCGCCGATCTCGCTGACGATGAGCCCGTTGATTTCACGGCTGCAGACGGCGCGGGCGATTCGGCCGACGCTGCGCCCTCCGAGCGGTAGGGGCTAGTCCACCAGCCGCCGCTCCACCGCCCAGCGGCTGAGCTCGTGGCGGTTGGAGAGCTGGAGCTTGCGCAGGACCGCGGAGACGTGCGCCTCGACGGTCTTCGCCGAGATCCCCAGCTCGAGCGCGATCTCCTTGTAGAGGTAGCCGCGGGCGATCAGCCGCAGCACCTCGCGCTCGCGCAGGGTTAGCTGGTCGAGCTCCGGGTCGGCCTCGGCCTCGGAGATCTTGCCCGCGAAGGCGTCCAGCACGAACCCCGCCAGGCGCGGGGAGAACACGGCGTCTCCGTCGCGCACGCGCCGGATGGCGTCGGCGAGCTCCTCGCCCGAGATCGTCTTCGTCACGTAGCCCCGCGCGCCGGCGCGGATCACCGCGATCACGTCCTCGGCGGCGTCCGAGACCGAGAGCGCGAGGAAGCGCTGCGCGGGCGCCGTCTCCGCGACCTGGCGGATCACCTCCACCCCGCCCCCTCCGGGCATGTGGACGTCGAGCAGCACGACGTCGGGCTTCGCCGCGGTGATCGTGCGTACCGCCTCCTCGACCGTCCCGGCCTCGCCGACGATCTCGACCAACCCCTCGAGCTCCGCGCGCACGCCCGCGCGGAAGAGCGCGTGGTCGTCCACGATCACGACGGACGGCTTGTCGCTCATTCTCCAACCTCCATCACAAGGCTTACCTCGGTGCCGCGCCCGGGGGACGAGCGCACCCGCGCGGAGCCGCCGAACCGCTCCATCCTGCCGATGATCGACTCCCGGACGCCACGCCGGTCAGGGGGGATGGCGTCCGGGTCGAACCCGGGCCCGCGGTCGCGAACGAAGACCTCCGCGCGCCCGTCAGCCAGCTCCGCGTAGACAGCGATCTCGCCCGCGCCCGGCGCGAACTTCGCGGCGTTCACCATCGCCTCGCGCGCCGCCGCAACCAGCGCCTCGGCCCGCTCGTTCATCGGCAGGTCGCCGACGGCGACCACCTCGACCGGCACGCGGTGCGCCTCCTCGACCTCGACCGCGGCCTCCTCGAGCGACCTCGCGAGGCTCGTGCTCGCTTCGCGCTGCTTCCCGAAGAGCCACTCGCGCAGCTCCCGCTCCTGGCGGCGCGCGAGCTGCGCGACCTCCCGGGGGTCGTCGGCGCGCTTCTGGACCAGGGTGAGGGTCTGGAGCACCGAGTCGTGCAGGTGCGCCGCGAGCTCCGCGCGCTCCTGCGAGCGGATCCGGCTGGCGCGCTCTTCGGCGAGGTTGCGGCCGAGCCGCCACAGAAACGGGGCGAGGATCAGCGCGAGCGCGACCGTGGCGACGACGATCGCGAGCACCACGTCGCTCGCCGCCCCGAGCGCGCCGTTCGCCCACAGGAACAGAAGCGCAGCGCCCATCACCATCGCGATCCCGAAGCCGCCCCGGTAGAGGTCGGCGAGGTTGCGCCGGCGCGGCGGCGTCGACGCGACCCCGCCCGCGGGGGCGGTGAGGGCCTCGCTGGCGGTGCGCTCCTGGGCCGCCTCCGGCTCGCCGAACGAGCGCATCTGCCGCCAAAGGAGCGCTGCGCCCGAGGCGGCCAGGATCACCGGCCAGATGATCGCGTCCGACCACCAGACGCCGAGCTCGCGCAGGACGAGCAGGCCGGAGAGCGTGAGGAAGCCGACCCCGGCAGCGACGCGCCAGTTCGAGACCGGGATGCTCGCCAGGGAGCGCTCGCCTCGACGGCCCTGCTTCGCGCCCGCACCCTCGCTCTCGTCGACCGGCATCGCGATCCACGCGAGCACGTAGGCGACGAGCGCCAAGCCGCCTGAGAAGAGGACGGCGACGACGAAGAGGACCCGGATCAGCGTCAGGTCCCAGCCGAACCGCCTCGCGACACCGGCGAGGACCCCGCCGAGCTCGCCTCGCTCGCGATCGCGAGTGAGGGTGGGCGGGGTCCGCGGGGCCTCGGTGTCAGCGCTCGCGGTCAGCGGGATCCTCCCCTTGGTCACCCCGCGCGTCGCGGTCGCGGCCCAGGCCGCCGGCGATCAGGATCACCCCGATCATCGCCGCGTTGAGCGCCCCGACCAGGGTCGCGGTCAGCTCGATGGTGCCGGACTGGTCGAGGAGCAGGACCGTGCCCACCACGATCACGGCGATCCCGGCCGCGAGGGATTCGACGTCAACGCCTCTTCGCACCCGGTCTCTCCAGTTCGGAGCGTTGGTCCTCCGCGCGCTCGGGGGTGCACGCGTCCTCGAGGGCCACCCGCGCCTCCGATTCGTTCAGGCCGCGATGGCGCCACGGGCGCGGGTCGTCCACCGCGACGAAGTCGTCGTTGATGAGCCGGAACTGGCCGAGGTCCACCTCGCCGTGCAGCTCGAGGCGCGGCGTGACGTCGGCGCCGTCGTTGAGCTCGTGGCCCGCGTCGAAACCCGCGGCGTTGTCGCCCGCGGCGTCGATCGCGCCCATCTTCGCCTCGATGTCGGTCACGACGCACAGGTTCTCCGGCACGGCGACCGTCGCCTGCCCCATGCCCAAGTCGACGTCGAGCTCCACGACGTCGCCGGGCTGCCAGTCGATGCGACGGAGGTCGACCATCAGGTGGCCGATGCCGAGCTCGTAGCGGCCGTCGTCGGGGATGGCGTCGATCGACGCGGGCCGGTAGTGGCGCTCGCCGAAGCCGCTGCCGAAGCTGACGTCGGTGGCAGCGACGAAGCCGAGCGGCAGCGCGAGAGCGACGGCCGGCGCGATGAGCCAGCGCGCGCCGCCGTTGAAGGCAGCGACCACGAGCATCACGCCGATCGCGATCAGAATGGTGGCGACGACGACGCCCTGGCCCGTCGCTGCCGCCCAGAAGGCGATGGCGACGGCGATGCTGAGCCCGATGAAGACGGCGGTCCCGAAGATGATCGCGCCCAGCCAGCCGAGGTTGCTCCCCCGGCTCGCGCCGCGCACCACCAGGTACGCCCCTCCGAGCAGGAGCAGGAGAAGGAGTGGGCCGCCGAAGAACCAGCCTCCGCCGCGGTCGAACGGCCACGGGTCGAAGCCGACGAAGCCCCAAGAGAGGATGAACGCGCTCGCGGTCACGCCCGCTGCGATCGCCAGGGCGCGGGAGCGCTGGATCACCGGCGGCTCGACCTCGCCCGGGCGCTCGCCCTCCTCGGGCAGCACCAGGCCGAGGACGATGTAGACCACCACGCCCAGGCCGCCGAACATGATCGACAGGGCGAAGCCGATCCGGACGATGTTCGGGTCGATGTTGAAGTACTTGCCGATGCCGCCGGCCACGCCGGCGAGCATCCGGTCGCGGCTGCGCAGCAGGCGCTTCGGTCCGCCCCCGCCGCCTTCGCCGGGGGGCTCGAGCGGCTGCGTCTCGGCTGTCGTGTGTTCGTCGCTCATCGCGGGTTCCTCCTGGTTTCGAATCCGTCGATCCCAGGGTCCCGCGACCGCGCCGCGGCTTCCATTGGGGATGACCCTAGAGGACCCCGAAACGTGCCCGGGGCAGAACCGGGGACGGCGCTAGGGACGGCGCGGCGCGCGGCGTGTGCGCGGCTCGCTGCGAGCTCAGTCGCCGCCGCGCGCGAAGTCCTCGGGGGAGACCTGGTCGAGGAAGTCCTTGAACTTCTCGACGACCTCCTCCTGGTCCTCGACCTCGTGCTCGAACTCGATCGAGGACTCCTCGATCACCTCGTCGGCCGCGTAGATCGGCGCGTGGCAGCGGACCGCCAGCGCGATCGCGTCCGAGGGCCGGGAGTCGATCTCGATCTCCGTGCCGTTGACCGAGAGCGTGATCGACGCGTAGAAGGTGTTGTCGCGCAGCTCCGTGACCGCGACCCGCTCGCACTTCGCGTCGACGCTCTCGAGCACGTCGTTCAGCAGGTCGTGCGTCATCGGCCGCGGCGTCGAGGCGCCCTGGAGCTTCATCAGGATCGCCGCCGCCTCCGGATGCCCGATCCAGATCGGCAGGAAGCGGTTCCCGTCAGCGGTCTTGAGGAGGACGATCGGCTGCTTGCCGACCATGTCGAAGCTGACTCCGTAGATCTGCATCTGCTGCATGGTCAGAGGGCTCCCGCCGTCGGGTTCACGTTCCGTGAAGTATAAGTCCGCGCGACGGTCGGTCTAGTGGGGATGCGGCGGGGATTCGCGCGCTGCGGGAGCGCTTGGCGGGGTCGCGCGGCGAGACTGGCCGAGCGGGAAGTGGGCGATCCTGGACTCGAACCAGGGACCTCTTCCTTATCAGAGAAGCGCTCTAACCAACTGAGCTAATCGCCCTCTCGGACGCAGCATTGTAGAAGGGTTTGCGTCGCATGGTTAGCCTCCCCGCCGATGTCGCCGCGTAGGCCCGATATCCCCCGGCTGCGGCGGGCCGATCTGGCCGCCGATCCGATCGCGCAGTTCGAGGACTGGTGGGAGCTCGCCGTCGCCGAAGTCCCGCTGCCCGACGCGATGACGCTCGCCACGGTCGACGAGCACGGCGCCCCCGACGCGCGCATGGTCCTGCTCAAGGGCGTGGGCCCCGACGGCTTCCGCTTCTTCACGAACTACGAGTCCGCGAAGGCCGCCCAGCTCGACCGATCCGGTCGTGCCGCGCTCGTCATCTACTGGCGCGAGCTCGACCGCCAGGTCCGCGTGCGCGGCCGTGTCGAGCGGCTCAGCGCCGAGGACGCCGACGCCTACTTCGCGACCCGGCCGCGCGAGTCGCAGCTCGGCGCCTGGGTCTCGCCGCAGAGCAGGGTGATCCCCGAGGGCCTGCTGGAGGAGCGGCTGCGCGAGTTCGAGGAGCGCTTCGCCGGCCGCGAGGTCCCGCGCCCGCCGCACTGGGGTGGGTACCTGGTCCGGCACGAGGTGGTCGAGTTCTGGCAGGGCCGCCCCGGCCGCGTGCACGACCGCTTCCGCTACTCGCGCGACGGCGAGGGCTGGCGCATCGACAGGGTCGGGCCGTGAGCGGGCTGGGGCTCGACCGCGTCCTGGAGACCGTCGTCTACTGCGACGCGGCCGAGCGCGAGGCCACCGAGGCGTTCTACGCCGAGACGCTCGGGCTGCGGCGCGTGGCGAGCTGGCCGACCGGCTGCGCGTTCCGGCTCGGCCCCGGGGTGCTGCTTCTGTTCGAGCGCGAGGCGCTCGAGCGCAGCGACTCACCCGTATCGGCGCACGGCTCGCGCGGGCCGGGGCACGTGTGCTTCACCGCGGCGACCGACTACGAGGCGGCCCGCGAGGCGCTTGCCGGGGCCGGCGTCCGGATCGAGCACGAGCACGAGTGGCCAGGCGGGCGGCGCTCCTTCTACTTCCGCGACCCGGCCGGCAACATGCTCGAGCTGGCCGAGGGCGACATCTGGCCCGCCTGAGTGGGCCCGGCTAGCCGTCCGCGCGGCGCGAGCGCGCGAACTCGAGCAGCTCGTCGAGGTCGTCGAAGTGCAGCTCGGCGCGCCAGCCCGAGCGCGTGTGCCGCACCTTTACCGCCGTGCCGAGCGCGGCCTCGAGCGAGTCCGTGGCGCGGTCGATCGCCTCCTGCTCGTCGGCGTCGAGCTCCGGCCGCGGGCGGGACGACTTGCCCTCCGCGGCGAGGCGGGCGCGCGCCTCGGTCTCGCGCACCGACCAGCCCTGGCGGGCAGCCTCGCGCGCCAGCCGGCGGCGCTCCTCGACGCCCTTGGCGATCAGGATCGCCCGGCCGTGGCCCTCGCTGAGCTCGCCCCGCTCGATGAGCTCGAGCGCCTCGTCGGGGAGGTCGAGGATGCGGATCAGGTTGGAGAGCGCGGCGCGGCTGCGGCCGAGGCGGCGGCCGAGCTCCTCCTTGGTCACGCCCAGGTCGTCGATCAGCATCGCGCAGGCCCGCGCCTCGTCGACGGGGTTGAGCTGCTCGCGCGCGACGTTCTCGATGAGCGCGGTCTGCAGGCGCTGCTTCTCCTCCTCGTCGCGCACGATCACCGGCACGGTCTCAAGGCCGGCCTCCTGCGCGGCCCGCCAGCGGCGCTCGCCGGCGATCAGCTCGTAGCGGCCGTCGGGCAGCGGGTGGACGATCAGCGGCTGGATCACGCCCGCGTCGCGCAGCGACTCGGCGAGCGCCGAGATCGACTCGGGGTTGAAGCGCTTGCGCGGCTGCTTGGGGTTCGGGACGATGACCTCGACGGGCACCTCGCGGAGCCCGGGCTCCGCGCTCTCCTCCTGGGTCGGGAGGATCGCGGCGAGCCCCTTCCCCATGCCGCGGCGCGCGCTCAAGCCTCCACCTCCATCACGGGCCCGGGCTCGGTGTCGCCGCCGCGCTGGCGCTGCACGCGGACGCGCGCGTCGCGCTCGCGGGCGGCGAGCTCGCGCGCCAGC
>PKER01000039.1 GCA_002919115.1 bacterium | reverse complement strand
GCGGCGCTCAGCGCGCCCGCTCGTCCTCCCCGGCGAGCCGCGCCGTCTCGGCGATCCGCCGCGCCCGCGTCGCGGGGCGCTTCGCGGTCGCGATCCAAAGCAGCGCCGCCTTGCGCGCGGACGGCGGGAAGGCGTCCCAGTGCGCGCGGGCGTTCGGCACGGAGTCGAGCGCGGCCGCGAGCTCTTCGGGCTCGACCAGGTCCTCCACGTCGTCGAGCAGCGCCCACGACCCGTTCTGCTTGGCGACCTCGACGGCCCGTCGGCCCGCCGGGGCCATGAGCCCCTCCCGCTCGAGCCGCTCGACGCGCTCCTTGTTGCTGCGCGACCAGCCGCTCGTCGGCTTGCGCGGCGTCATCAGCATCTCGGTGCGCCGGTCGTCCACGCGCCGGCGGGTCGAGTCGATCCAGCCGTGCGCGACCGCCTCGAGCACGAGCTCCTCGTAGCTCACGTGCGGCTCGGGGCCGCCCTTCCCGTAGGTGACGGCCCAGGCGCCCCGCGCCGAGCCGTGGTTGGCGGCGAGCCAGGCGCGCCACTGCTCGCGGCTCGCGACCTCGACGCGCGGGTAGGACTCGCTCATGGCGGGATCGTATGATCCAGCCCGGCTGCACCCCGGGACGGAAGACGCGCCGACCCGTCCGCTAGCCTCAACGTCAGCTGTGCGCCGGCCGCCTGAACAGGGCTGCCTAGGTGTGGTATCTTTGAGCGTCGCGCGCCTTATGCCGTGCCCGCGAGTCTCTCTTGAGTCTTTCGCGCGTGTGCACACCCTTATTCGATCGACCACTGAGGAGTCGCCCAGTTGGCCAGAGTTCACGCTGCCCCCGTTACCCGTAGGTCCTTCTCCCGCCTTCCGGAGCCGCTCGAGGTTCCGAATCTCATCGCTATCCAGACCGAGTCCTTCAAGGCCCTCACGGACCCGAAGGACGGCATGCTGCGGGAGACGATCGACGACATCTCCCCGATCGAGGACTACACCGGCAACCTCGCGATCGTCTTCGGCGACTTCAGCTTCGGCGAGCCGGCCTACTCGATCGACGAGTGCCGCGAGAAGGACGTCACCTACTCGCGCCCGCTGAACGTCACCGTCGCGTTCCAGAACCGCGAGACCGGTGAGATCCGCGAGCAGACGGTCTTCATGGGGGACTTCCCATGGATGACCGAGCGGGGCACCTTCATCATCAACGGCACCGAGCGCGTGGTCGTCACGCAGCTCGTCCGTTCCCCGGGCGCCTACGTGATGGAGCCCAAGGACCCGGAGAAGCAGGTCTTCATCGCGAACCTGATGCCGTCCCGGGGCTCCTGGCTCGAGCTTGAGATCGACAAGAAGGGGCGCGTCTACGCGCGCATCGACCGCAAGCGCAAGCTGCCGGTCACCGTGCTCCTTCGGGCCATGGGCTACGAGACGGACGAGGAGATCCTCGACCTCTTCGACAACTCCATCTTCATCCGCCACACGATCGAGGCGGACACGGAGACCACCAAGACCACCGAGGGCGCGCTGATCGAGCTCTTCAAGAAGCAGCGGCCGGGCGAGCCGCCTTCGGTCGACTCCGCGAAGGCGCTCCTCGACCAGATCTTCTTCGATCCGAAGCGCTACGACCTCACCCGGGTCGGGCGCTACAAGCTGAACGCGCGCCTCGACCTCGACGTCGACCTCGACCACCGCACGCTCACCAAGGAGGACATCGTCGCGCTGATCCGCGAGCTGGTGAGCCTGCCGCGGATGCTCGAGCCGTCGATCGAGGAGTGGGACGAGGAGAACCCGGTCAAGGACTACGCGGCCGAGCTCGCCTCGTACTCGCGCGACCCGATCAAGGACCACCTCGACGAGTACGAGCACTTCGGCAACCGCCGCCTGCGTACCGTCGGCGAGCTCATCCAGGACGCCTTCCGGGTCGGCCTCTACCGGATGGAGCGCGTGGTGCGCGAGCGCCTCACCACCGAGGACGCCGACGCGATCACGCCGCAGACGATCATCAACATCCGCCCGGTCGTGGCGGCCCTCAAGGAGTTCTTCGGGTCCTCGCAGCTCTCGCAGTTCATGGACCAGACGAACTCGCTGTCGGGCCTGCGGCATCGCCGCCGCCTCTCGGCGCTCGGCGCCGGCGGCCTCACCCGCGAGCGCGCCCCGATCGAGGTGCGCGACGTGCACCCGACCCACTACGGGCGCATGTGCCCGATCGAGACGCCCGAGGGCCCGAACATCGGCCTGATCGGCTCGCTCTCGTCCTACGCGCAGATCTCCGAGCACGGCTTCGTCACGACTCCGTACCGGGTCGTCAAGGACGGCGTCGTCACCGACGAGGTCGTCCACCTGGACGCGACCCAGGAGGAGGACAAGGTGATCGCCCAGGCGAATGCCGAGGTCGATCCCAAGACGCGCAAGTTCAAGAACAAGCAGGTGCTCGCGCGGACCGGCGAGGGCGAGGCCGCCCTGGTCGACGCCAAGGACGTCGACCTCATGGACGTCTCGCCGAGCCAGATCTGGTCGGTGACCACGGCGCTGATCCCGTTCCTCGAGCACGACGACGCGAACCGCGCGCTCATGGGCTCGAACATGCAGGCGCAGGCCGTGCCGCTGCTCAAGCCGGAGGCGCCGCTCATCGGCACCGGCATGGAGCGCCGCGCGGCGATCGACACGGGCGACGTCGTGATCGCCAAGAACGACGGCGAGGTCACCTACGTCGACGCCGAGCGGATCGTCGTCACGCACGGCTCGTCCAAGGACGAGTACGTGCTCGACAAGTTCCGCCGCTCCAACCAGGGCACGCTCATCCACCAGACGCCGATCGTCTCGCTGGGCGACAAGGTCAAGAAGGGCGACGTCCTCGCCGACGGCTCCTCGACCGCCGGCGGCGAGATCGCGCTCGGCAAGAACTGCCTGGTCGCCTTCATGTCCTGGGAGGGCTACAACTTCGAGGACGCGATCATCATCTCCGAGCGCCTCGTCAAGGACGACGAGCTTACCTCGATCCACATCGAGGAGTACGAGATCGACGCCCGCACGACGAAGCTCGGCGACGAGGAGATCACCCGCGACATCCCGAACCGCTCGGAGGAGTCGCTGCGGAACCTCGACGAGCGCGGCATCGTCCGCATCGGCGCCGAGGTCTCCTCGGGCGACCTGCTCGTCGGCAAGGTCACGCCGAAGGGCGAGACCGAGCTGACCGCCGAGGAGAAGCTGATCCGCGCGATCTTCAAGGAGAAGGCGCGCGAGGTCCGCGACACCTCGCTCAAGGTCCCGCACGGCGAGGGCGGCGTGGTGATCGACGTGATCACCTTCGACCGCGAGAAGGGCGACGACCTGCCGCCGGGCGTGAACAGCCTCGTGCGCGTCTACGTCGCGACCAAGCGCAAGATCGCCGAGGGCGACAAGCTCGCCGGCCGCCACGGCAACAAGGGCGTGATCGCGAAGATCGTGCCCGAGGAGGACATGCCGTTCCTGGCCGACGGGACGCCCGTCGACGTGATCCTCAACCCGCTCGGCGTGCCGAGCCGGATGAACATCGGCCAGATCATGGAGACGCACCTCGGGTGGGTCGCCGGCAACGGCTGGTACGACGACGGCTCCGAGGCCTACAAGGAGATGAAGGAGCGCGGCGACAACCGCGTGTACGTCGCCTCGCCGGTCTTCGACGGCGCCGAGATCGAGGACGTCGACGAGGCGCTGGTGCGCTGGCAGGAGGAGCACGCTGACCGCGGCATCGACCTGGGGATCGACAAGCGGGCCCGTCCGGGCGCCCGCGCCCAGGGCAAGACCCAGCTCTACAACGGCCGCACCGGCGAGCCGTACGAGGGCAAGGTCACCGTGGGCTACATGTACATCCTCAAGCTCTCGCACCTGGTCGACGACAAGATCCACGCGCGCTCGACCGGCCCGTACTCGCTGGTCACCCAGCAGCCGCTGGGCGGCAAGGCGCAGTTCGGCGGCCAGCGGTTCGGCGAGATGGAGGTGTGGGCGCTCGAGGCGTACGGCGCCGCCTACACGCTCCAGGAGATGCTCACGGTCAAGTCCGACGACACCGTCGGCCGCGTGAAGGCCTACGAGGCGATCGTCAAGTCCGAGAACATCCCCGAGCCGTCCGTGCCCGAGTCGTTCAAGGTGCTCCTCAAGGAGATCCAGAGCCTCGCGCTCGACGCGCGGCTGGTCGCCGAGGAGGGCGACGTCGACCTCGCCGAGGAGGACGACGAGCTACTCCGCGCGGCCGAGGAGCTCGGCATCGATCTCTCGGGCGTGCGGGCCGAGGGCCAGCAGGGCAACGGGGCCGCGGACGAGCAGGAAGAGCAGACGGTCGCTGAGGGCGAAGGCGGCACCGACGGGGCCGGGGCAGAGGAAGCCGAGGAGGCTAAGACGGAGTGACATTGGACATCAACAACTTCGACGCGATCGAGATCGGCCTCGCGTCCAGCAAGAAGATCCGCAGTTGGAGCCACGGCGAGGTCACCAAGCCGGAGACGATCAACTACCGGACGCTGAAGCCCGAGAAGGACGGGCTCTTCTGCGAGCGCATCTTCGGTCCCACCAAGGACTGGGAGTGCTACTGCGGCAAGTACAAGCGCGTCCGCTACAAGGGCATCGTCTGCGAGCGCTGCGGCGTCGAGGTCACGCGCTCCAAGGTGCGCCGCGAGCGCATGGGCCACATCGACCTGGCCGCGCCCGTCTCGCACATCTGGTTCTTCAAGGGCGTGCCGAGCCGCATCGGCTACCTCATCGACATGGCTCCGAAGGAGCTCGAGAAGGTCCTCTACTTCGCCGCGTCGATCGTCACCTGGATCGACGAGGAGGCCCGCCAGAAGGACCTCCCGGAGCTCGAGAAGGAGGTCCAGAAGGTCCTCGACTCGTACAAGGCCGAGCGTGAGCAGCGCACGCAGCAGCTGCGTGAGTCGCTCGAGCGCCGCATCGCCTGGATCGAGGGCGAGGGCGGCCGCGAGGACTTCGACGAGGAGGACGACCTCTGGGCGGACTCCTCGGGGATCAAGAACCCCAAGAAGCTCGACGAGAACGAGCGCGCGAAGGCGATCAAGGACCTCCGCAAGGCGATCGAGTCGGAGATCGCCGACACCGAGGCCTACATCGACGACGCCATCGAGCGCATGGAAGAGGTCTGGGAGACCTTCCAGACGATGAAGGTCAAGGACATCATCAACGACGAGGCCGTCTTCCGTGAGCTCAAGGAGCGCTTCGGCTCGCCGTTCGGCTGGGGCGAGTACTTCCGCGGCGGCATGGGCGCGGAGGCGATCCGCGACCTGCTGCAGCAGGTGGACCTCGAGAAGGAGGTCGCCGAGCTCGAGGAGATCATCAACACCTCGAAGGGCCAGAAGCAGGCCCGCGCGGTGAAGCGCCTCAAGGTCGCGAGCGCCTTCCTCAAGTCGGAGAACAAGCCGGAGTGGATGATCCTCGACTGCATCCCGGTGATCCCGCCGGAGCTGCGGCCGATGGTCCAGCTCGACGGCGGCCGGTTCGCGACGTCGGACCTGAACGACCTGTACCGGCGCGTGATCAACCGCAACAACCGGCTCAAGCGACTGCTCGACCTGGGCGCGCCCGAGATCATCGTCAACAACGAGAAGCGCATGCTCCAGGAGGCGGTCGACGCGCTGTTCGACAACGGCCGCCGCGGCCGGCCCGTCACCGGGCCCGGCAACCGGGCGCTCAAGTCGCTCTCCGACATGCTCAAGGGCAAGCAGGGCCGCTTCCGGCAGAACCTGCTCGGTAAGCGCGTGGACTACTCGGGCCGCTCGGTCATCGTGGCCGGCCCGTCGTTGAAGCTCCACCAGTGCGGCCTGCCCAAGCTGATGGCCCTGGAGCTGTTCAAGCCGTTCATCATGGCCCGGCTCGTCGAGCGCAAGGCCGTGCAGAACATCAAGGCGGCCAAGAAGATGGTCGACTCGATGGTCCCCGAGGTGTGGGACGTCCTCGAGGAGGTCATCCACGAGCACCCGGTGCTGCTCAACCGCGCGCCGACGCTCCACCGCCTGGGCATCCAGGCGTTCGAGCCGGTGCTCGTCGAGGGCAAGGCGATCCAGGTGCACCCGCTGGTCTGTCACGCGTTCAACGCGGACTTCGACGGCGACCAGATGGCTGTGCACGTGCCGCTCTCGGCCGAGGCGCAGGCGGAGGCGAGGATCCTCATGCTGTCCTCGAACAACATCCTCTCGCCGGCCCACGGCGCGCCGCTGGCGACGCCGTCGCAGGACATGGTCCTCGGCATCTACTACCTGACGTACGCGCCCGAGGACGTCAGCAAGCTCGACCCGTCCAAGCTCGAGAAGAAGCCGCACCCGTTCCGCACCGCGCAGGAGGCGGAGCTGGCTTACGAGCGCGGGATCGTCGGCCTCCACGACTACGCGGAGTACCGCCGGCGCGGGCACGAGCACTTCCTGACGACGGTCGGTCGGATCATCTTCAACGACCGCGTCGAGCGCGCGCTCGCCGAGGCGCTCGAGGACCGCTGGAACCCGGACAGCTACGAGTTCGTCAACCGGGCGCTCGTCAAGAAGGACATCAACGCGCTGATCTCCGACCTCGTGGAGGAGTACGGCGCGCCGTCGATCGCCCAGGCGCTCGACGCCTTCAAGGAGCTGGGCTTCCAGTTCGCGACCCAGGCCGGGATCACGATCTCGAAGAACGACGTGATCTCGCCTCCGACCAAGGAGGAGATCCTGGACCGCTACGAGAAGCAGGCCGCTGCCCTCGAGGAGCAGTACGACGAGGGCTACATCACCGCCGAGGAGAAGAAGGAGCAGGTCACTGCCCTCTGGGAGCGGGCTACGGACGAGGTCGCCAAGGCGATGGAGGACAACCTCGACGAACTCAACCCGATCTACATGATGGCCAACTCGGGTGCGCGTGGCTCGTTCAAGCAGATCCGCCAGCTCGCCGGCATGCGCGGCCTCATGGCCAACCCGAAGGGCGAGATCATCGAGCGCCCGATCAAGTCCAACTTCATGGAGGGCCTGTCGGTGCTCGAGTACTTCATCTCGACCCACGGCGCCCGCAAGGGCCTGGCCGACACCGCGCTGCGCACCGCCGACTCCGGTTACCTGACGCGTCGTCTGGTCGACGTCGCGCAGGACGTGATCATCCGGGCGGAGGACTGCAAGACGCGCGACTTCATCGAGATGCCGCTCTTCATCGACGGTGAGGTCAACCGCAACCTCGTCGGCCGGATCGCGGCGAAGAAGTTCACGACCAAGCGCGGCCGTGAGCTCCTCAAGCGCGGCCAGGAGATCGACAAGAAGGAGCTCGCCGAGATCGTCGAGGCCTACAAGGACGACGAGGACGCCACGGTGCCGGTGCGCTCGCCGCTCAAGTGCGAGCTCGAGACCGGCGTGTGCCGTACGTGCTACGGCCGCAGCCTCGCGACGGGCTCGATGGTCGAGCTCGGCGACGCGGTGGGCATCATCGCGGCGCAGTCGATCGGCGAGCCGGGCACGCAGCTCACGATGCGGACGTTCCACACCGGCGGCATCGCCGGGCAGGACATCACCCAGGGTCTGCCGCGCGTCGTCGAGCTCTTCGAGGCGCGCAAGCCGAAGGGCCTGGCGCAGATGTCGCACGTCGACGGCCGCGTGTCGATCGAGGAGACCGACAAGGCGATCCGCGTGACGGTGACCGACGCCAAGGGCGAGGAGCACGTCTACTCGCTGCCCCCGCGCTCACGGCTCTACGTCAAGGAGGGCGACCGGATCGAGGCCGGCACGCAGCTCAACGAGGGCTCGCTCTACCCGGCGGAGATCCTGGAGATCAAGGGCCGCACCGAGTGCGAGGCGTACATCGTCCGCGAGGTCCAGAAGGTCTACAAGTCGCAGGGCGTCGACATCAACGACAAGCACATCGAGCTGATCGTGCGCCAGATGATGAAGAAGGTCGAGGTGGAGACCAAGGGCGACACCGACCTTCTGCCCGGCCAGCTCGAGGACCGTCAGCGCCTGCAGCGGATCAACAAGCAGATCAAGGAGCAGGGCGGCACGCCCGCGCGCGCCAAGGAGCGGATCCTGGGGATCACCAAGGCGTCGCTGGCGACCGAGTCGTTCCTCTCCGCCGCCTCCTTCCAGGAGACGACGAAGGTGCTCACCGACGCGGCACTGGAGGGCAAGCGCGATCGACTTGTCGGTCTCAAGGAGAACGTGATCATCGGCAAGCTGATCCCGGCGG
>PKER01000274.1 GCA_002919115.1 bacterium | reverse complement strand
CGAGGCGCTCGCGCTGGCGGCGCTCGGCCTCGGGGTCCGGGCGGTGGATCTCGACCGGGGGCTCGTCGTCGAGCACGTACTCGTTCACGCCCACCACGATGCGGCGGCCCTCGTCGACCGCGCGCTGGAACTCGTACGCGGCATCGGCGATCTCGCGCTGGGGGAAGCCGCGCTCGATCGCGGCGATCATCCCGCCGAGCTCGTCGATGCGCCGGAAGTAGTCGTAGGCCTGCTCCTCCAGCTCGTCGGTGAGTTTCTCGACGAAGTAGGAGCCCGCGAGGGGGTCGACGGTGTTGGCGACCCCGGTCTCGTGGGCGATGATCTGCTGGGTGCGCAGCGCCACCCGCACCGCCTCCTCGGTGGGCAGGGCGAGCGCCTCGTCGAAGGAGTTGGTGTGCAGCGACTGGGTGCCGCCGAGCACGCCCGCGAGCGCCTCGATCGCGGTGCGCACGATGTTGTTGAGCGGCTGCTGGGCGGTGAGCGAGACGCCCGCGGTCTGGGTGTGGAAGCGCAGCCGCATCGACTCCGGCTTGCGCGCCCCGTAGGTCTCGCGCATCTCGCGGGCCCAGATCCGGCGCGCGGCGCGGTACTTGGCGATCTCCTCGAAGAAGTCGATGTGGGCGTTGAAGAAGAAGGAGAGCCGCGGCGCGAACGAGTCGATGTCGAGGCCGCGCTCCAGCGCGTGCTCGACGTAGGTGAAACCGTCCTTGAGCGTGAAGGCGAGCTCCTGGGCCGCGGTCGCGCCCGCCTCGCGGATGTGGTAGCCGGAGATCGAGATCGGGTGCCAGCGCGGCATGCGGTGCGCGCAGAACTCGACCATGTCGGTGACCAGGCGCATCGCCGGGTCGATCGGGAAGCACCACTCCTTCTGCGCGATGTACTCCTTGAGGATGTCGGTCTGGATCGTGCCGCCGAGCTGCTCGGGCGCGATCCCCTTCTCCTCGGCCGCGACCACGTAGAAGGCGAGCGCGATCGCCGCCGGCGCGTTGATCGTCATCGAGACCGTGACCCGGTCGAGGGGGATCCCGTCGAAGAGGGTCACCATGTCGTCGGTGGTGTCGACGGCCACGCCCTCGACGCCGACCTCGCCGAGCGAGCGCTCGTGGTCTGAGTCGAGGCCCATGAGCGTGGGCATGTCGAAGGCCGTCGACAGCCCTGTCTGCCCGTGGTCGAGCAGGTAGCGGAAGCGCCGGTTGGTCTCCTCGACCGTGCCGAAGCCCGCGAACTGGCGCATCGTCCACAGCCGCCCGCGGTACATCGACGGGTACGGCCCGCGCGTGTAGGGGTACGACCCGGGATAGCCGAGCTTCTCGGCGGGATCCCAGCCCTCGAGGTCCTCCTCGGTGTAGAGCGGGCGGATCGGATGGCCGGAGATGGTCTCGAAGGCGGCCTCGCGCTCAGGGCTCTGCGAGTAGACCTCCTCGAGCCATTGATGCCCCCGGCGTCGCGCCTCGGGTTCGATGGCCATAACCAGAGTCTACGGACGCCTCCCCCACCCCCGAGTCACTCCCCGGAAACGTTCCGGGGCCGGTTGGGGACATCCCGAATAGACGATGGGCGCCGCGCGCGAGACGGTGGGCGACGCAGTCGACGATTGGAGGCAAACAGTGTCTTCGCTCACCAGGTGGGTCCTCGCCCACAAGCGCATCGTCGTGACGTTCTGGGCGGTGCTGGCCGTGGCCGGAGTGATCGCCGCGGGCCCCGCCGGCGAGGCGCTCGACCAGGAGTTCAGCGCCCCCGACAAGGAAGGCTGGACCACCAACGAGCGCATCTCCCAGCTCTACGCCGGGACCGGGAACGTCAACCCCATCGTCCCGGTCGTGACCTTGCCCGAGGGCGAATCCGCCGACTCCCCAGAAGTGAAGGCGGACCTCGCCCGGGTCGACAAGGTGCTCGAGCGCACGCTGCCGGGCGCGCGCATCGCGTCGTATCCCTCGACGGGCGACGACGCCTTCGTCTCGGACGACGGGCGGACGGTGTTCGCGCTCGCCTACGCGCCCCCGGAGGAAGACGACCCGTTCGGCGGGGGCGACGAGACCGCCGCGCGGGTGAGCCAGGAGCTCGAGGGCATGACCGTCGCGGGCGAGCCCGTGCACGTCACGGGGTTCGGGGCGCTCGCGAACGACGGCGGGGACGAGGCCGACGGCCCAGGCGTCCTGCTCGAGACCGTGATCGGCGGAGCGGGCGCGCTGCTCGTGCTCGCGTTCGTGTTCGCGTCGCTGCTCGCGTTCGTGCCGATCGTGATGGCGGCGGTGTCGATCCTCACGACGATCCTGCTGCTGCTCGGGCTCGCGCAGCTCACGGACATCTCCCCCGTCGTCCAGTTCCTGGTCGCGCTGGTCGGGCTCGGGATCGCGATCGACTACTCGCTGCTCGTCTGCACCCGCTGGCGCGAGGAGCGTAGCCACGGGAGGACCGGCGACGAGGCGGTGCAGCGCGCGATGGAGACCGCGGGCCGCGCCGTCGTCTTCAGCGGGATCACCGTGGCGATCGGCCTGCTCGCCCTGATCGCGCTGCCGCTCCCGTTCCTGCGCTCGATGGGCTACGGCGGGATGCTGATCCCGTTCGTCTCGACGCTGGTGGCGATCACGCTGCTGCCCGTGATCCTCGCCACGCTCGGGCCGCGGCTCGACTGGCCGCACATCCGGACCGACGACAAGGCGAGCCGCGCCTGGACTCGGTGGGCCGAGGCCGTCGCGCGGCGCCGCTGGGTGGCGGCGGGCGCGGGGATGCTCGTCGTGGCGGCGCTCGCGCTGGCCGCCACGGAGATGCAGCTCGGCATCTCCGACGCGGACACGCTCGCTGGGTCCGGCCGGGCCAAGGAGGGCCTGGCGGCGCTCGAGGAGTCGGGCATCGGCGAGGGGGCCCTCCTCCCCCACGAGATCCTGATCGAGGGCGGAAGCGACCCGCGCGACGTCGTCGCCGCCCTCGAGGGCGTCGAGGGCATCCACGGGGCGGTCGCGCCCGAGTCCGACGCGTGGCGCCGGGACGGGACCGTGCTGGTGAACGCGATTCCGGTTCCCGACAGCGGCACGAGCGAGGGCGCCGACACCCTGGCCGCCGTGCGCGACGCGGCGCACGGGGTCGGCGGCGACGTGCGCGTGGGCGGCGCCCCGGCGGCGAACGCCGACTTCGTGGACTCGGTGTACGGGAGCTTCCCGCTGATGATCGCCCTGATCACGCTCACCACCTTTGTGCTGCTTGCGCGGGCCTTCCGCTCGCTGCTTCTGCCCCTCAAGGCGATCCTGCTCAACGTGATCAGCATCGCCGCGGCCTGGGGCGTGCTCGTGCTCGTCTGGCAGCAGGGCTACGGGTCGGAGCTGATCTGGGACGTGCAGGCCACGGGCTCGGTCCCCTCCTGGATCCCGCTGATGGTGTTCGCGTTCCTGTTCGGCCTCTCGATGGACTACGAGGTGTTCATCCTGAGCCGGATGCGGGAGGAGTACGACCGCACTGGCTCGACGCACGCGGCGGTCACCCAGGGCCTCGGCCGCACCGGCCGGCTGGTGACGAGCGCGGCGCTGATCCTGTTCCTTGCGTTCGCGTCGATGGCGTCGGCGCCGGAAACGGACGTGCGCATCCTCGCCACGGGCCTGGCCGCCGGGATCATCCTCGACGCGACCGTGGTGCGGTCACTGATCGTGCCCGCGGCGATCGCGCTCATGGGCCGCTGGAACTGGTGGCTCCCGCGCTGGCCCGCGCGCCTGCTGCGGGTGGAGCCCTCGGCGCCGCGCACGGCGGCCGCGGACGCGGAGGCCTGAGGGCCACCCCCAGCCCCCCTCCCACCCGAGTGAGGCGGATTTGTGCGGCTATATCGCACATATCCGCCTCACCTTCGGGAGTGAGGCGGATTTATTCGGCTATGTCGAACAAATCCGCCTCACTCGGGCTGGCGGGGGGTTACTTGCGGCGGGCGCGGCGTGCCGCGTGCTTGCGGACGCGCGCCTCACGGACCCGGGCGAGCACGTCGGCGAGGTTCACCGAGGGGCCCAGGTGGGTGAGCTTGCGCGGGTTCACGATCGAGCGGATCGCCTGGATGCGCCCGTCCGCGATGTCGAACGAGATCACGCTGATCACGGCGCCGTTCTCGTCGCGCGCGATCGCGCCGGCGTGGCCGTTGACGGTCTCGACCTCGATCTCGATCCCGGGCGTGTCGTCGACGAGGCTGAGCCAGGAGAGCAGCGTCCGCGCCACCCGCGTGCGGCCGAACAGCGGACGCGCCAGGGCGGGCGCCTCGCCGCCGCCGTCGCCATGCAGCTCGACGTCCTCGGTGAGCAGCGCCTCCAGCTCCTTGACCTCGCCGCGGCGCGCCGCCGCCAGGAACCGCTCGGCGAGGCGCTGCTGTTCCTCGCGCTCCACCTCGTAGCGCGGCGCGCCCTCGGTCACGCGCGTGCGGGCGCGTGAGGCGAGCTTGCGCGCCGACGCCTCGCTGCGCTCCAGCACCCGCGCGACCTCGTCGAACGAGTAACCGAATACGTCGTGCAGGAGGAACGCCGCGCGCTGCTCGGGCGTGAGGCGCTCGAGCATCTGCAGGAACGCCATCGAGAGCGAGTCGGCGAGCTCGGCCTCCGCGGCGGGGTCGTCGGGCGCGGGGCCCACGATCGGCTCGGGCAGCCACTCCCCCACGTAGGTCTCGCGGCGGGCCCGAGCCGAGCGCAGCTCGTCGATCGCGATGCGGGTGACGAGCGTGGAGATGTAGGCGCGCGGGGAACGGATCTCCTCGCCCTGCTCCCGAGCGCGATGCATCCGCAAAAGCGCCTCCTGGACGACGTCCTCCGCCTCGCTCACGCTGCCGAGCATCCGGTAGGCGATCCCGAAGCCGCGCCTGCGCAGATCCTCAAGCTCCGCGGTGGTCATGCGTGCGCTCCGACCCGGGCCGGGGGGCGGTCGGTGAGCCCGACGCGCAGCCCTTCGCGCCAGCTCGCGTACCGCGGCTGCCAGCCGAGCTCGCGCTTGGCCTTGTCGTTCTTGGCGCCGCGCGCCTCGGTCATCATCACGACCGTGGCCTCGCCGGCGATCAGCCGCGCGAGCCAGCGGGGCACGCGGAACGCCGGCTTCGCGCCCACGGCCTCCGCGAGCACCGGGATCACCTCGGCCACGGGCGCGGGGTCGTCATCGACGATGTTGTAGACGCCCGGCTCGCCCCTGGTGAGGGCCGCCACCGTCGCGGCCGCGGCGTCGTCCACGTGGATCGGCGAGAACATGCCCCCGCCTCCGCCGACGATGGGGAACTTGCGCGCCCGCACCGCCTCGACGTGCTCGCCGACCGGCTCGAGGCTGATCGACGTCCCGGGGCCGTACAACAGCCCGTAGCGCAGGGCGATGCCCTCGATCCCGCTCGCGCCGGTGACCGCCGCCTCGAGATGGCGGATGGCCGCGATGGTCTCGCGCATCGTGGGCGGCGGGTCCGGATCGAGCGGGTCCTCCTCGCGCTTGAGCAGCCCGCCGGTGCGCTGGAATGGCCAGCCCGCGAAGCTCTGGGCGATGAAGCGGCGCGCGCCCGCGGCCCGCGCGGCCGAGAGCAGGTTGTCGGTGCCCTTCGTGCGCAGCAGGTTGGTCTCGGCGAAGGCGCGGTCGAGCTTGCGCATGTCCTCCATCGCTCCGCGCGAGAGCGCCGTGGCCTGGTGGATCACGACCTCCGGCTCCGCGGCGCTCACCGCCTCGCCGATCGACTCCGGGTCGAGCACGTCACCGATCGCCGGCTCCGCGCCGAGCTCGCGGACGAGCGCGGCCTTGCCCTCCGTGCGCGCGAGCCCGACCACCTCGTGGCCGGAGTCGACGAGCATCGGGACGAGCCTGCGGCCCAGCGCCCCGGTGGCACCCGCTACGAAAACCTTCATCACGTTCTCCCTTCGGGGGATCGGTGGACAGCGTTCCACCCATCCAGACGGGGCAGGACCCTCATTCGTGACCGCGTCCGCTTGAATGAGTCCGCGTGCAAGCAGCCTCTACCCCCGAAATCCGCCTCGCCAACCCCGAAGACGTGGGCGCCGTAGCCGAGCTGCTCGGGGCTTTCCGCGACTGGTTCGGCAAGTCGCAGCCCACGAACGACGAGATCCGCGCGAGCGTCGAGCGGATCATGAGCGACGGGGACGGCGAGTACCTGCTCGCCCTCCTCGGGCAACGGCCGGTGGGCGTGTGCCAGCTGCGCTACCGCTGGAGCGTGTGGACGTCCTCGCCCGACTGCTGGCTCGAGGACCTCTTCGTCGTCGAGGAGCAACGCGGCACGGGCCTCGGGCGCGCGCTCGTCGACGCCGCGCTCGAACGCGCCCGCGAGCACGGCTGTGGGCGCATCGAGCTTGACGTGAACGAGCAGAACGAGCCCGCGCTCGGCCTGTATCAGGCGAGCGGATTCGAGCTCGAGTGGAAGCCGCCGGGCCGCTCGATCCTCATGGGGCGGCGGCTCGACGGCGGAGGGCCGCGCTAGTCGTCGAGCGCGCGGTAGTCGATCTCGAGGAAGTCCTCGACCTCGGGCACCCAGCGCGACTCCACGAAGTTCGTGTGGTCGGGGTGCTCGTTGTACGCCTGGTAGGCGGCGTCGTCGGCGAACTCCATCGAGAACCCGAATCGGTAGCCGTTCTTCGGACTGACCTCGCGAAGGGCCTCGAAGTTCTCGACGCCCGGGATCGCGGGCAGGACCCGCTGCGCCTCGGCGAGGAAGTCCCGCTCCTCGGCCGATCCCTCGGCGTGCTTGAGCTTGAAGACGACGGTGTGGCGGATGCGCCCGTTGCTGAGTGTCGGCATAGCGCGCGCACCCTAGCGCGTGCGCGCGCCAGCCGCCGGTCACGTCCTCACCGGGCTCGGCGGATGAAATCGATCAGCCGGCCGAAGCGCTCGTGGCGTTCCTCCGGGCTCACCGGATGCGCCCACGCTTCCCCCACGCCGGTAACCCACGGGACCAGCACGTCGAAGTCCAGCTCGCGCATGAGCTCGAGGCTCTCGATGAAGCTCCGGGGGTCGCTGGAAGCAAGCAGGCCCACGCGCCAGCGCCCGCGGTGCAGGTACACGCTGTCGCCGGTGAACAGGAAGCGCCGCTCGCCGGAATCCCAGAGGTAGGCGGTCGCGCCGGGCGTGTGCCCCGGGATCGGGATCGCCTCGAAGTCGTCGTCGAGGTGGAACCTGCGGGCGAACGTGAGCGGCCTGCCGCCGTGCTCGATCACCTGCTGGGCGTCCGCCCGGTGCACGACCGGGCGCGCGCCCAGCTCCTCGGGGGCGAGGCCGAACATCGACTCGTGCCAGTGGTTCAGGTACTGGCGCTCGACGCCCGCGCTCTCAAGCCACTCCGCGTCGCCCGCGAGCGCGCCGTTGCTGTAGATGAGCAGGTTGCCGGCGTCGCGCTCGAGCAGGAACGCGCGCGCCTCGAGGTTCGGGCCGAACGGCAGCGTCTGCGGCCTGCTCGCGCGCACGTGGGAGAACTCGAGCGCCGGCGGGGTCTGGGTGAGGGCCATCGGGACCTCCTTTCGGGGATGGGTTGGGATGCCGAAACCCATCTTGCATCTTCAACCGCACTTGAAGTCAAGGGCGGCGCTCCGCACGCCAGGCCGCGACCCGCGATCATCTGCCGTGATGGCCGACACCGCGGAGATCCGCGAGGCGACGGCCGCCGAGGCGGACGTCGCAGGCCGCCTGCTCTACGACTTCAACCTCGAGTTCGGCGAGGATGAGACGACCGCCGACGCGTTCGCGGCCCGCCTGCGCGAGCTGATCCCGGCCGGCGAGGCCATGGTCCTGCTCGCCGGCGAGCCGCCCGTGGGCATCGCCGTGCTGCGCTTCCGCCCCGCGCTGTGGGCCGAGGGGCTCGACGCCTACCTCGAGGAGCTCTACGTGAGGCCCGACCGGCGCGGCCGCGGGATCGGCCGGGCGCTGCTCGACGCCGCGTGCGAGCGGGCGCGCGAGCGCGGCGCCATCTACATCGTGGTCGCGACCGGCACCCAGGACACCGCGGCGCGTCGACTGTACGAGAGCGCGGGCTTCACGAACCTCGACGCCGGCGAGCCGCTCCTCTACTACGAGCGTGATCTCTGAGCTGAGCGGCGGGCCGGCCCGATCTCCCGCAGATCACCGACGCACGATCCGCACGACGCGCACCCGCACGCGCTCCTGGCCGGCGGGGCCGGTCGCGCGCACGCGCAGCTTGGCGCGCACCTTGCCGCCCTCCTTGAGGGCCTTGCGGGCGGCGCGGCGGGCCTGGGCCGGGATCCGCAGCTCAAGCCGGGACTTCGCGCCCGCCTTGAGCTCCCGTGCGTCCG
>PKER01000256.1 GCA_002919115.1 bacterium | reverse complement strand
GCGGGCGCCCGCCGAGGGCGGCGTGGCCGCCGGCGCGTTCCCCGGGCGCATGGGCCCGCCGGCCTTCGAGCCGCTGCGCCTCGGCCTGCTCGCCGTGGGCGAGCTCGTGCCCGGCTCGTGGCGCGGCGCGGGCCAGCCCGCCGACTTCTTCGCGCTCAAGGGCGTCGTCGAGGCGCTCTGCGAGCGCTTCGCGGTGGAGCCCGCGTTCGCCCCCGGGAGCGAGCCGTTCCTGCACCCGGGCCGCGCCGCGCGCGTGGAGATCGCTGGGAGCGCGGTCGGCTGGATCGGCGAGCTGCACCCCCTGGTCGCGGCCGAGTGGGACCTCGAGAACCGCAGCGTGGCCGCCGCCGAGCTCGACCTGGCGCCGCTCTTTGCGGCGAGCCCGCTGGGCGAGGGGACCTACGAGGACCTCGCGACCTTCCCGGCGGTGTTCCAGGACCTCGCCGTGGTCGTGCCCGACGACGTGCCCGCGGAGCGGGTGCGCGAGACCGTGCTCGAGGGGGGCGGCGAGCTCCTGCGCTCGGCGCGGATCTTCGACCTCTACCGGGGCGAGCAGCTCGGCGAGGGCCGCAAGAGCCTCGCGCTGCGGCTGGAGTTCCGCGCCCCCGACCGCACGCTGACCGACGCCGAGGTGGCGGAGCGCCGCGAGGCGATCCGGGCCGCGCTCGGCGGGATCGGAGGCTCGCTGCGTGAGTGAGGCCAACGCCCAGGCGATCGCGAACCAGCCGCTCGACGGCGAGCCCGCCGCGCGGGTGCTGGTCGCCGGCGCGACCGGGTTCGCGGGCGCGCTCGCGGCGCGGCTCGTGTGGCGCCACCCGCGCCTGCAGCTCGTCGCGGTCACGTCGCGCAGCGAGGCCGGCCAGCGGCTCGACGACATCTACCCGCGCCACCGGGTGCCGCTCGAGCTGATCGAGCTCGACCTGGCCCAGGCCGACGAGATCGACGCCGCGATCGTCGCCTACCCGCACGGCGCCGCCGCGCCGGTGGTCGCCGAGCTGCGGGGGCTGGGCGCGCAGGTGGTGGACCTCTCCGCCGACTTCCGGCTGCGCGACCTGCCCGAGTACGAGCGCTGGTACGGCCCGCACGGCGAGCCGGAGCTGCTCGAGGGCGCCGTCTACGGGCTCACCGAGCTCAACCGCGACGCCGTTCGCACCGCCGAGCTGATCGCGAACCCAGGCTGCTACCCGACCTGCTCGCTGCTCGCGCTGGCGCCGCTCGCCGAGGCGGGCCTCGTGGAGGGCGTCGTGATCGACGCCAAGTCGGGCGTCTCGGGCGCGGGCCGCGGCGCGGGGGAGGCGATGCACTTCTCCAACGTCGGCGAGAACTTCAAGCCCTACAAGGTCACCGGCCACCGCCACACGCCCGAGATCCGCCAGGAGCTGCGGGGCATGGGCGCGCGCGGGCCGGTGACGTTCGTGCCGCACCTGCTCCCGCTCGACCAGGGGCTGCTCGCGAGCTGCTACGTGACGCTGTCGCGCAAGGTCGAGCCCGACGAGCTGCGCGCGCTGTACGAGGAGCGCTACGCGGGCGAGCCGTTCATCGAGCTCGCCGACGCGCCGCCGACCGTGCTCGACGTGCGCGAGACCAACGTGTGCCGGATCCAGCCGGTGCTCGCCGACGGGGGCGAGCAGGCGATCGTGTTCGCCGCGATCGACAACCTCTGGAAGGGCGCGGCCGGGCAGGCGGTGCAGAACCTGAACCTGATGCTCGGCCTGGGCGAGACCGAGGGGCTCCTCTAGGCGATGGAGGGGGCGGTGACAGACGGCGCGGCCCCTGCTGTGGAGGACTTCTTCCGCTCGCGCTGGGTCGAGGCGCCCGCCGGCGCCGAGATGCTGAGCCCGGCGCAGCTCGCCCCGGGGTTCCGCGCGGCGGGCGTGCACTGCGGCCTCAAGGGCGGCGGCAAGACCGACGTGGGCCTGCTCGTCTGCGACGAGCCCGGGGTGCGCTCGGCCGTGCTGCTCACGCGCAACGCGGCCGCCGCGGCGCCCGTCGTGGTCTGCCGCGAGCGCTGCGCGCTGGATGCGGTCCGCGCGGTGGTCGTGAACTCCGGCAACGCGAACGCGGCGACGGGCGAGCAGGGCATCGCCGACGCGCTCGCGATGCGCGACGCGGCCGCCGAGGCCGTGGGCGTAGCCGGCGAGAACGTCGCCGTCGCGGAGACCGGCGTGATCGGCGTGCCGCTCGACATCGACGCGGTGCTGCGCGGCGTGCGGGAGGCGTCCGGGCGGCTGAGCCCCGCGGGCGGCGTCGAGTTCAGCGAGGCGATCATGACAACCGACCGCTTCCCGAAGCGGGTGACGCTGCGCCTGGACGGGGTCACGCTCTCCGCGCAGGCCAAGGGCGCGGGGATGATCGAGCCGGGCTTCGCGACGATGCTCTGCTTCGTGCAGACCGACGCGGTCGTCGGCGACCCGGAGGCCGAGCTGCGCCGCGCGGTGGCGGGCTCGTTCGAGCGGATCACGGTCGACGGGCAGATGAGCACCAACGACACCGTCGTGCTGCAGGCGACCGGTGCGTCCGGCAAGCCGCTGCCCGAGGGGCTCCTGGACGCGGTGCTTCTGCAGCTCGCGCTCGAGATCGTGGCCGACGGCGAGGGGACCGAGCGCACGGGCCGGGTGCTGGTGAGCGAGGCCGCCGACGCCGAGGAGGCGGAGCGGGTGGCGCGGGCGATCGCGAACTCGCCGCTCGTGAAGACCGCGCTCACCGGGCGCGACCCCAACTGGGGGCGGATCGCGCAGGCGGCGGGCCAGGCGCTCGCCGGGGAGGAGATGCCGGAGCCGGGCCCGGCGACGATCGACTACGAGGAGCTCGGCTCGGACGCGCGCGAGGCCGAGATCGGCATCCGCCTGGGGCGGGGCGCGGCGAGCGCGCACGTCTACTTCGCAGACCTCACCCACGAGTACATCCGGATCAACGCCGAGTACACGACATGAACCCCACGCGCAGGACAGTTGAGGGCGTGGCGTCGGTCGAGACGCTCCTCGAGGCGCTGCCCTACATCAAGCAGTTCCACGGACGCACGATCGTCATCAAGTACGGCGGCGCGGCGATGCGAGACGAGCAGCTCAAGGAGGCGTTCGCCACCGACGTCGTGCTCCTCAAGTACGTCGGCATGAACCCGATCGTCGTCCACGGCGGCGGGCCCGACATCACCGCCTACATGGAGCGGCTCGGCATGGAGGTGCGCTTCGTCGACGGGCTGCGCGTCTCCGACCCCGAGACCGTCGAGGTGGCGAAGATGGTGCTGCTCGGCAAGGTCAACTCCGACATCGTCAACCGCATCAACCGCCACGGCCAGCCGGCGGTCGGGCTCTCCGGCGAGGACGGGCGCATGTTCGACGTGCGGCCGGTGGCGAACGCCGACCAGGTGGGCGACGTGGGGGAGATCCACAAGGTGGACGTGAGCGTGCTCAACCACATCGCCGCCGACTACATCCCGGTGATCGCGGCCGCCGCCTCCGACCTCGACGGGCGCTCCTACAACGTGAACGCCGACGCGGCGGCGGGCAAGGTCGCGGCGGCGCTGCCCGCGCACAAGGCGATCTTCCTGACCGACGTGCCGGGCTGGCTCGAGGACCCGGACGACCCGGCGACCCTGATCTCGGCGGCGACGGCGGACGAGGTGGAGGAGGCGCTGCCGAGCGTCTCGGGAGGCATGCGGCCGAAGCTGGAAGCCTGCCTGGAGGCGATCCGCGGCGGGGTTGACTCCGTGCAGATCGTGGACGGGCGCCGGCCGCACTCGATGCTGCTGGAGCTGTTCACCGACGCGGGCGTGGGGACCAAGATCACGCCATGACGGAGGGGCTCTCGGTCGACGAGCTGCGGGAGCTCGATGCCCGCTACGCGATGCGCACCTACCTGCGCGCGGGCGTCGAGTTCGTGCGCGGCGAGGGCGCGCGCCTGTGGGACTCGTCGGGCAAGGAGTACCTGGACTTCTTCGCGGGGCTCTCGGTTCACAACGCCGGGCACTGCCACCCGCGGATCGTCGAGGCGATCCAGCGGCAGGCGGCGACGTTTGCGGGCTCCTCGAACCTGTTTCTGTCCGCGCCCGCGCTGCGCCTGAGCCGGCGGCTCAGCGAGTCGAGCCTGGGGGGCCGGGTGTTCCTCGCGAACACGGGCACGGAGGCCTCCGAGGGCGCGATCAAGATCGCCCGCAAGCACGCGCACCGGCGCGGGGTGGAGACGCCGGAGATCATCAGCCTCGACTCGGACTTCCACGGGCGCACGCTTGGCGCGCTCGCCGCGACCCCGAAGCTCGCCGACGAGGAGCGTTTCGGGCCGCTGCCGCGCGGCTTCCGCTACGTGCCGCGCGACGACGCCGAGGCGCTGCGCGCGGCGGCGAGCGAGAACACGGCCGCGGTCTTCTTCGAGCTGATCCAGGGCGAGGCTGGGGTCTGGCCGATCCCCGCGGAGGTGATCGAGGCGGCGCGCCAGGTGTGCGACGAGACCGGGGCGCTGCTCATCTTCGACGAGGTGCAGACCGGGATGGGGCGGACGGGAACCCTCTGGGCGTACCAGGGCGTGGGCGTGGAGCCCGACGTCATCACCGCGGCCAAGGCGCTCGGCGGTGGCCTGCCGGTGGGCGCGATCATCGCGGGCGAGCGGGCGAGCGACGTGCTGGAGCCCGGCGACCACGGCTCGACCTTCGCGGGCGGGCCGATCCAGGCCTCCGCGGCGCTGGCGGCGCTCGACGTGTTGAGCGACGAGGCGCTGCTCGCCTCCGTGCGCGAGCTGGGCGAGCGCCTGATGGGCGGCCTGCGCGAGATCGACGGGATCGTTGACGTGCGCGGCCGAGGCCTGATGGTCGGCGTGAGCCTCGCCGAGGGCATCGACGCGGCCGCCGTGCGCGACCGCTGCCTGGAGGCCGGGCTCGTCCTCAACTGCCCGGGCCCGGGCATGCTGCGCCTGCTCCCGCCGCTCATCATCGAGGCGGCGGACGTGGACCGCGCGCTGGAGATCATCGCGGCGTCGGTCCGGGGGTAGCGCACGGGCGCCACGCACCCCGGCGCCGCGACGTTCAGCCCTGGTCGTCGTTTTTCGCACACCACGGCTGAACGTCCCCGTGGCGGGCGCCGACGTTCAGCCCTGGTCGTCGTTTTTCGCACACCACGGCTGAACGTCCCCGGGTCGGGCGTGGACGTTCAGCCCTGGTGTTCGTTTTTCGACTACGTGGGCTGAACGTTGCGGGGGTTGGGGGTGGGGGTGTTTGCGTCGGGCTGAGCGCTTATGGTTCGCCCGTGCACGACGATCCGACACGCCACATGCCCCCGGAGCCCGACCCGCGGCGCCAGCCCCAGCAGCCCTACGGGCAGCCGCAGGAGCCCTACCGCGATCCCTACGCGACCCAGCAGCAGGGCTACGGCTACGGAGGCGGTCAGCCGCCCTACGGCCAGCCGCCCGAGCGGCAGGGCATGAGCGGCGGCGTCAAGGCGGCGCTGATCGTCCTGAGCGCGCTCGTCGTCGGGCTGGGGATCGCGCTCGCGATCGTGGCCAGCGGCGACGACTCGGACTCGGGCAACGACCGCCCGCAGCGCGCCCGCACGGTGACCGAGACGACGACCCAGACCGAGACCTCGGCCCCGGAGACGACGACGGTCACCGAGGCGCAGACCACGACCGTCACCGAGACGGTGACGGAGACGACGACGGTCGAGGCCCAGCCCTAGGCGCGGCCAGGCCCCACCGCTTCGGCCCGGTCGCGGCCTCGCGCGTACCAGGTGAGCTCGTCGAGGCCGTAGAGCGAGATCGAGCTCAGCCTGCCCGTGACGACGATGCGCTCGGCCGCGCTGTAGAGCGGGTGGCAGGCGGTGAGCACGACGCGCTCGGAGCCGGTGTTGCGCACGACCTCGATGTCGGTGGGGGAGACGACGTCGGTCTTCACGACCTCGTAGCGGAAGGTCGCATACGGCATCTCGAGCGCGATCTCGTCCCCGCGCTCGAGCTCGTCCAGCTTGCGGAACGGGGCGAGGTAGGTCGTTCGGTGGCCGGCTATCCCGACGGTGCGCCCCTCGCCGGGGAACGCCGAGCCGTCGCCCTCGCGGCGGAAGCCGGGGTCGGGCGCGCGCGTGTAGTGGCCGGGCCCCTTCTGCAGCGACGCGGTGTCGGTGCCCTCGACGACCACCATGTCGAGGCCGATCTCGTCGATCTGGATGCGGCCGATGCCGCGCCCCCGCTTGACCTTCCGCTTGTACGCGCGGGCCAGCTCGCGCGCCCGCTCGGGCACCCGGCTCACGTCGATCGGCATGGACGGGTACTCGTCGAGGAAGTCGTCGGAGAGCGCGTTGAGCTCGTCCTCCGCCTGGTCCTGCTTGAGCCAGCCGTAGAGCGTCGAGAGCGGCTCCTTCCAGGCGAGCGTGGCCCCGACGTCGGTGAGGACGACCAGCCCCGCGGTGATCAGGGTGACCGAGAGGATGCGGAGCGCGCGGTGCATTCCGGGCTCATCTTCTCGCACTTCGCGCGGGCCGCGTACACTTCCGCGGCCGATGGCCGAGCCTAGTGATTTCCCGCGTACCGCCACCTACCAGGCCGACCCCGCTGAGGTCGGCCGCGTCCTGCTGCTCTACTCGGGCGGCTTGGACACGTCAGTCATGCTCCGCTGGATCCAGGAGCAGTACGGCGCGGAGATCGTCACGCTCACCGTCGACCTCGGGCAGCCCGGGGAGGACTGGGACGTCGTCGTCGGCAAGGCCCGTGATCTGGGCGCGGTCGAGTCGGTCGTGGTCGACGCCCGCAAGGAGTTCGCCGAGGACTACGTGCTGCCCGCGCTCAAGGCGAACGCGCTCTACGGCGGCGGCTACCCGCTGTTCACGGCGCTCGGGCGCCCGCTGATCGCCAAGCTCGCTGTCGAGCAGGCCCGCGCGACGGGCTGCGACACGATCGCGCACGGCTGCACAGGCAAGGGCAACGACCAGGTGCGCCTGGAGGCCACGGTCGCGACGCTCGCCCCCGACCTCAAGGTGATCGCCCCCGTGCGCGAGTGGCAGATGGGCCGCGAGGAGGAGATCGCCTACGCCCGCGAGCACGGCATCCCCGTGAAGGGCGGGACCGAGGCGCCCCCGTACTCGATCGACGACAACCTCTGGGGCCGCTCCTCCGAGGGCCGCGCGATCGAGGATTTGAGCGCGCCGCCGCCCGACGACGTCTTCAACCTCGTCACCGCCCCCGAGGACGCGCCCGATGCGCCCGAGGACCTGCGGATCACCTTCGAGGCCGGCCGTCCGGTGGCGCTCAACGGCGAGCGCCTGCCGCTCGTCGACCTGCTCGAGCGCACCGCCGAGGCGGGCGCGCGCCACGGCGTCGGGATCGTCGACCACATCGAGGACCGCGTGGTCGGCCTCAAGGTCCGCGACCTCTACGAGGTTCCCGCCGCGGCGATCCTGATCGAAGCGCACCGGGACCTCGAGAAGCTCGTCTCGACGGTCCACCAGAACGAGTTCAAGCACATCCTCGACCGCAAGTGGGCCTACCTCTGCTACTCGGGCCTCTGGTACGACCCGCTGCGCGAGGACCTCGACGCCTACATCGACAGCGCGAACCGCTACGTCACCGGCGAGATCACCGTGCGCCTCTACAAGGGCACCGCGCGCGTCGTCGCCCGCCAGTCCCCGTACGCGGTCTACGACCAGTCGCTCGCCGGCTTCGGGGAGTCCGGCGGCGAGTTCTCGCAGCACGCGAGCCCGGGCTTCATCGAGCTGTTCACGTTGCAGAGCCGCATGGCGCACAGGATTCGCGCGGCCCGCAACGGGGAAGCAGATGGGGGATGATCTCCTCGCGAATCTACGAGTGGATCGGCCGCGCCACCGTCCAGCTTGCCTGGTGGAAGTTCGGTAGGCAGATCCGCATCGCCGGAATCGGCGCGGCCGCGCTGCTCGCGCTGGGCGCCTGGCTCATCAGTCGGCGCGAGCCGCCAGAGGGGTAGCTGCCAGCTACCAGCTTCTAGCTCCCAGGCGCCAGCTGTCGCCGAGCTGGTGCGCGGGTGTGACCTGGGCCTGCGTAGCCCAGAAGGGCTACGGACTTTCGCGCGTGCGTCAGGTCGCAGAGCGAGCCGCTGGCAGCTGGCAGCTGGCCGCTGCGTGCAATCCGTCGCCCAGCTTATGTAGCCTTCGCAAGCGAATCATTAGCAAGAGCTAACGATTTGTTAGCATCGCGGTCCCGCCCGCGAGGCCCGCTCTTCCGTGGGGCTGTTGCAAGTGGACGACCCGAGGTTCGAGGACACAAGCCGGCACCTGCGCGCTCGTCGCCTGCGCCTGCCTGGGCTTGCCGTGCGCGCGCTGATCGTGCTCGCCGCGGGCCTCGCGCTCGCGATCCCGATCGCGCGTGCCGAGGGGCAGTCCATCGAGGGCCTGAACGCCAAGATCGAGTCCGCCAAGGCCGAGGCCGAGGAGCTCGGCGC
>PKER01000358.1 GCA_002919115.1 bacterium | reverse complement strand
GAAGACGGCCTCCCACTCCTCGTCGGCGCGCTGCGGGTCGGGCGGGATCAGCGCCAGGCCCGGGCAGCGCGCGAGCGCCTCGGCGAGCCGCATGCCGGGCGTGATGCCGAAGGCCTCGGCCGGGCCCGAGACGTCGCCGATCACCTGCGGCTCTCCGGGCCCCGGGGCGAGCGCCACGGGGCGGCGCAGGAGCTCTCGGCGCCCGCCCGCGGCGGCGATCAAGCCGAATCTCGGGATGAGCACGCAGGCGAACAACATACGAACATATGTTCGCATAAGCGTCAAGGGTCGCCGCGCTGCTCGCGACCGCCTCCGCCCGTTTGCGACACTTGATAGAACACCCCTTCGGGCGGGAGCTAGTCTCGTCCTGACCCAGAGAGAGAGGAGTGTCAATGCGAAGGCTCAAGCTCGTCTTGCTCGCCTTTGCCGTTGCCGCACTCGCTTCGTTCGGGATCGCCGCGTGCGGCGACGACGACGAGGGAGACGGCGGCGGTGGCGGCGAGGACGTCTCGGACGCCAGCTTCGACCTGACAGTTGGTGCGCTGGTCCCGCTGACCGGCGATCTAAGCCAGTTCGGCCCGCCTGGGCAGAAGGCCGCGGAGCTCGCGATCGAGGAGGCGAGCGCCGCCCTCGAGGAGGCGGGCGCCGACATCACGGTGACCATGGAGACCGCGGACACCCAGACCGAGCCGCAGGCGGCGCAGACCGCGGCCCAGCAGCTCGTCTCCAACGGCGCCACCTGCCTGGTCGGCCCGTGGGCGTCTGGCGAGACGGTGCCCGTCGGTCGCTCGGTGGCCGCGCGGTCTGAGGTCCCGCTGATCTCGCCGTCCGCCACCAGCCCGGAGATCACCGATCTCCCGGACAACGGGTTCGTGTTCCGCACCGCGCCCTCCGACGCGCTCCAAGGCCAGGTGCTCGCGGATGTCGTCGAGCAGGAGCTCGGCTCGGCCGACGCGACCGTGTCGCTGGCCGCGCGCAACGACCCGTACGGCGAGGGCATCGTGAACGAGTTCAAGGCCGCCTGGGAGGCCAAGGGCGGTACGACGACGGGCCCGGTTCTCTACGACCCGGAGCTGTCCTCGTACAACTCCGAGGCGAACCAGATCGTTGAGGGTGATCCCGACCAGTTCGTGATCATCGACTTCGAGGAGCCCTACAACCGCCTGGGCGCCGCGCTGGCGCGCACCGGTTCGTTCGATCCTCACAACCTCTGGACCGCCGACGGCCTCGCGTTCGAGGACGGCGTCCCGAAGTCGATCCCGAACGACGCCCTCGCCGGCGCGAAGGGCACGCGTCCTTCGAGCCCCGAGGACACGGACACCGCCAAGGCGTTCGACGATCTCTACAAGCAGGCGCCGGGGGCGAAGTCCCGCGGCACGTTCGACGCGCAGAACTTCGACGCGGCGACGCTCTGCGTCCTCGCGGCGGTCGCTGCGGGTTCGAACGAGGGTCCTGCGATCGCCGAGAAGATCCAGGAGGTCGCCTCGCCGCCGGGTACGAAGTACGACTTCACCCAGCTGGCCGATGCGATCAAGGCCCTGCAGGCCGGCGAAGACATCGACTTCGAGGGTGCCTCCGGCCCGCTCGACCTCGATGACAACGGCGACCCGGTCGTCGCGTTCTACGAGCGCTACGAGTACGACGATCAGGGCAAGTTCAGCATCGTCGAGACGGTCGAGAAGCAGGCCGAGTAAGGCGACTCGAACGCCTGATTGCTGAAAGAGGGGCCCCCGGCATGCGCCGGGGGCCCTTTTTCGTGGCGAAGCCAGGCCGCGGACGCCCCCCGACGCGCATCACCAGCCCGCCCAAGCCGCATCACCAGCCCGAGCCGCAGCGCGAGCCGGCCCGAGCCGCAGCGCGAGACCGAGTGAGGCGGATTTGTTCGACATAGCCGCACATATCCGCCTCACCTCGGGATGTGAGGCGGATTCGTACGACATAGGCGAACAAATCCGCCTCACTCGGAGTGGCGCGGCGGTCGGGGCCCCGTCGCGAGGGCGACTTAGTGTGGGATCGGTCGTCGGGAGGTTGAGGTCGCGTGGGTCAGGACGCGGAGCCGTTCTCCGCCGCGGCTGCGTCCACGCGGCCCGTGCCGCCGCCCAGGTAGAGGTCCGCGACCTTGGGGTCGGCGATCAGCTCGGGGCCGGGTCCCTGGAAGCGGTTCTGGCCGAGGTCCAGCACGTAGCCGCGGTGGGAGAGGGCGAGGGCGCGGCGGGCGTTCTGCTCGACCATGAGGATCGTCACGCCCGCGGCGTTGATCTCCATCACCTTCTCGAAGATCGCGTCCACGAACGCCGGCGCGAGGCCCGCCGAGGGCTCGTCGAGCAGGACGATCTCGGGCTCGGGCATGAGCGCGCGGGCCATGGCGACCATCTGCCGCTCGCCGCCGGACATCGTGCCCGCGGCCTGCATCCGGCGCTCCTCGAGCCGCGGGAAGAACGCGTACATCTGCTTCAGGCGCTCGCGCACGATGTTGTCCTCGACGCCGAGCGCGCCCAGCGTGAGGTTCTCCTCGACCGTGAGGCTGGGGAAGACGTTGTCGAGCTGGGGCACGTAGGTCACGCCCTTGCGCGTGACCGAGTGCGGGGCGAGGCCGGTGATGTCCTCGCCGTACAGCTTCACCGAGCCCTCGCGCGGCGGCACGAGGCCGAATACGGACTTCATGAGCGTCGACTTGCCGGCGCCGTTGGGGCCGACGATCGTGACGATCTCGCCGCGGTTGACCACGATGTCGACGCCGCGCAGGATGTCGACCTCCGGCGTGTAGCCCGCGACGAGCCCCTCGACGCGCAGGACCTCCTCAGCCACCCTGCACACCTCCATCGGCCGACGGGGGCGTAGGCGGGCCCTCGGGCACCTCGGTCTCGCCGCTGCCGCCCAGGTACGCGTCGACCACGCGCTGGTCCGAGCGCACCTCCTGCGGCGTGCCGCGCGAGATCACGCGCCCGAGCGCCATCACGATCACCTCGTCGGAGTGGTTCATCACCACCTCCATGTCGTGCTCGACGAAGAGGAACGTCACGCCCTCCTCGGAGCGCAGGCGCTCCATGTGCTCGAGCAGGCGACGGCCCAGGCTGGGGTTGATGCCCGCCATCGGCTCGTCGAGCAGCACCATGCGCGGCTCGGTCATCAGCGCCCGCGCGAGCTCGAGCAGCTTGCGCTGGCCGCCGGAGAGCGTCGCGGCGTAGTCGTTTGCCTTGCTCTCGAGGTTGAACGTGCGCAGCAGCTCGTAGGCGTGCTCGTAGATCTCCTTCTCGCGCTGGCGCACCGCCCGGCGGCGAGTCAAGAGCGTGGCCAGGTTCTCGCCCGGCTGGCGGGGCGCGGCGAGCAGCATGTTGTCGATCACCGGCATCGCGCCGAGCGCCTTCGTGATCTGGAAGGTGCGCACCATGCCGCGCTTGGTGATCGCGTGCGGCGGCTTGCCGAAGATCGACTCGCCGTTGTAGGTGATCTCGCCCGCCTGCGGCTTGTAGAAGCCAGTGATGATGTTGAACAGCGTCGTCTTGCCGGCGCCGTTGGGCCCGATCAGCGCCGTGATCGAGCCCTCCCGCACGTCGAACGTGGCGCCGTTGACGGCCTTGATGCCGCCGAAGGCCAGGTGCACGTCCTGGACGTTGAGGATCGGCTTGCCGTTCGCGCGCGCCTCAGTCACCGAGCACCATCTCCTCGCGCTTGCCGAAGACGCCCTGCGGGCGGAACGCCATCAGCAGGATCAGCACCACGCCCACGATCATGAAGCGCAGCGCGGCCTGCTTGTCGGCCGACAGCGGCAGGTCGAGGAACCGGAAGCCCTCGAGCACCGTCCAGAGGATGATCGACCCGACGAGCACGCCCCCGAACGTCGCCATGCCGCCCAGAACCAGGATCGCGTAGCCCAGGAACGTGTAGAGCGGCTCGAAGTTGTCCTGGCTCACCGACTGGAGGTTGAACGCCAAGAACCAGCCGGCGATCGCGCCCAGCGCGGAGGACAGCGCGAGCGACTGGAGCTTGTAGGAGAGGACGTTCTTGCCGAGCGCCCGGGCCGCGTCCTCGTCCTCGCGGATCGCGCGCAGCACGCGGCCCCACGGCGAGCGGATGAGCATCGTCATCCCGAGCGCGAGTAGCCCGAGCGCGATCCAGACGACGATCAGCAGCGGCAGGTTCTCGAACTCCAGTCCGCTCAGCCCGATCGGGTCGAGGATGTTGTCCGAGATCCAGTCGGAGACCTTGAACCAGGGGTCGGTGAAGAACACGTTGTTGTCGAGCTCGAGCGAGATCGTGCCCTGGTTGCCGCCCGTGAGCCCGCGCGCGTTCTGCGCGATGTCGCGGATGATCTCCGAGAAGGCGATCGTCGCGATCGCGAAGTAGTCGGCGCGCAGCCGCAGCGACGGGAGGCCGATCAGCACCCCGATCAGCATCGTGATCAGGACCGAGAGCACGAGCGCGAGCAGGAACGGCACCCCGACCTCGACGACCAGGATGATCGCCGAGTAGGCGCCGATCGCCATGAAGCCCGCCTGGCCGAAGTTGACGATGCCCGTGTAGCCCACGTTGAGCTGCAGGCCGAGCACGAAGATCCCGTAGATGCCGGCGAAGACGCCGACGCCGATCCAGAACTCCCAGGCGGTCAGGAAGTTGAAGGAGATGGCCAGCGGCAGTGACATCACAGCGTCCGCTCCCTGCCGAAGATGCCCTGCGGGCGAACGATCAGGACGATGATGAGCACGACGAAGCTCACGGCGACCTTCCACTCGGGGGCGAACACGAGCGTCGACCACTCCTGCGCGAGGCCGATCACGATCCCGCCGGCGAGCGCGCCGAAGGCGTTGCCGATGCCCCCGAGCACGACCGCCGCGAAGATCGGCAGCAGCAGGAAGAACCCGGTGTTCGGGTTGAGCGAGCCCGACGAGGCGACGACGAGGACGCCGGCGAGCCCGGCGAGCCCGGCCGCCAAGAACCACGTGATGTAGACGACGCGGCCGGTGTCGATGCCGGTGGTCTCGGCGAGGTCGAAGTTGTCGGCGAGCGCGCGCATCTCGCGGCCGAGCCGCGTCGAGCGCAGCATCCAGGCCACCGCGGAGAGCACGACGAAGCCCGTGATCACGACGTAGAGCTCCGTGCGCCCGATCGTGAGACCCAGGAACGAGTAGGTGCTGGTCACGTCGACGTCCAGCGACCGCGGCTGGGTGCCGGCGACGAACTGGATCGCGTTGCGCAGCACGAACGCCAGCCCGAGCGCCATCAGCAGCAGCTGCAGCATGCCCGCGCGCTTGCGGCGCATCGGCCGCCACATGACCTTCTCGGTCGCGACGCCGAAGAGCCCGACGAGCGCGATCGCGAGCAGGATCGCGATGAAGATCGGCAGGCCGAGGGTGACGTTGAAGAAGAACCCGATGTAGGCGCCGAGCGTGAGCGTGTCGCCGTGCGCGAAGTTGACGAGCTTGAGGATCCCGTAGACGAGCGTGAGCCCGATCGCGCCGAGCGCGAAGTAGGAGCCCGCGACGAGCCCGTTGACCGACCGCTGCGCGAAGGGCTGGAGGCCGTCGGTGATGATCAGGATCACCGAGACCAGCGCCAGGACCCCGACTGCTACCCAGGCGGGGTTGCGCCGTGCCCATTCCAGGGCTCCGGCCCGAACGCCGAGCGGCGGCCCGATTGCCTCTCCACCCTCCATCAGCGGCGGCATCCTATGCGAATTCCCACACAAACAAGAGCGCTCAGCCCTTCCCTGCCTGGCCTCCGGCCGCCGCCAGCTTACGGGAGGCGCGCTCGATCACGGCGTCCGTGAACTCACGGGTGCCCGCGTGGCCGCCGAGATCGGCCGTGCGCACCCCCTCGGCGACCGCCTCCGCGACGCTCGCGCGGATCGCCCGCGCGGCCTCCGCGGTGGCCTCCGCGCGCTCCAGGAGCGCCGCCGCAGCGAGGATCATCGCCATCGGGTTGGCCACGTCCTTGCCCTCGAGCGCGGGCGCCGTGCCGTGCGGGGCCTCGGCCATGACGACCGTGGGCTCGAGGTCCTCGTCCAGGGCGAGCAGGAGCGACTCGGCGCCCGCGATCGAGCCGAACATGGGCAGGACGAGGTCGGAGAGGAGGTCGCCGTCGCGGTTGAGGCAGGGGATGACGAGCGGCGCGTCGGCCGCCCCGGACACGAGGCCGGCGAGCGTGGCGTCGATCAGCACGGGCTCGTATGCGACGTCGGGATGGCGCTGCGCCGCCGCGTCCATCTCCTCCTTGAGCATCCCCTCGTAGACGGGGCTCACCGTCCACTTCGGCCCGCCGTAGACCTTCCCGCCCAGCCGCCGCGCCTCGCGGAACGCGTACTCGGCGACCGCGCGGCAGTGCGAGCGGCGGATCGTCTCGGTCCGGTGGGCGAGCTCGTCGCCGTCCTCGGTGCGCTCGCGCCACTGCTCGGCCCCGTACGCGTCCCCGACCGCCATCCGGCAGATCGAGATCGGGTGGTGCACGCCCGCCACCGGCGTCACCCCCGGGATGCGCCTGCCGGTCCGGACGATCAGCGTGCCGTCGATCGCCTCGCGCAGGATCCGGTTCGGGCTGCCCACGTCCTCGGCCCCCTCGGGGGTGATCGTCGCCGCCTTGAGCCCGAAGCCGGTCTCGCGCATCCGCCGCGCCGCCTCCAGGCACACGGCGTTGCCCGTCGCTCGCCTGTTCTCCAGCGAGAGGTCGAAGCGCTCGATCGCGACGTCCGCGCCGATCACGGCCGGGTCGAGCACCCGGAGCGCCTCCTCGAGGAGCTCCTGTCCCGTCTGGTCGCCCTCCAGCGCGACTATGCTGACCGCGGGCATGGAGAGGCTTTCCCGGTCGGATGGACGCTGAACGCTGTAGCTGGTGCGGGGCGGCGGTCGAGGCCGACGACGGCTTTCGCGCCTACGAGCCCGCGGGGGAGCGCCGCGCGGTCTTCTGCCGGCTCGAGCACCTCGTGCCCTGGGGCATCAAGGGCGCGTTCTGGGAGGCCGGCGCCCTCGACGACCCCCACCTGACCGAGTCGCGGTCCTTCGCCTGCTCGCAGTGCGGGGCCGACCTCGACCCCGAGGCCCACGTCGTCTTGGTCCGCCACCGCGGCGAGCACCGGATCGCAGATCACTTCTGCGGCGTCGATCATCTGGTCGAGTGGGCGAAGGCGGGCGGCCGCTGGCAGTAGCCGCGTTCGCGCGCCCTCACTCATACTGCAACGCCTCGATCAGGTCCAGCCTCGATGTGCGGCGCGCCGGCCCGATCGCCGCGAGCACCCCCAGGACGATCGCCGCGACGAGCACGACGATCGGCAGCGCCACCGGGATCGAGAGCACGAGCCCCTCCTCGGCGAGCGCGTTGACCGCGAGCGACGCGAGCACGAGCCCGATCACCGCGCCGACGATCGTCCCGAGCAGCGCGTTGATCACCGACTCGTAGCGCACCATGCGCCGTACCTGGCTGCGCGAGGTGCCGATCGCGCGCAGCATCGCGAGCTCGCGGGTGCGCTCGAGGATCGTGAGCGCGAGCGTGTTCACGATGCCGAAGATCGAGACGATCACCGCGAGGCCGAGGAGCACGTAGATCAGCGTGACGAGCTGATCGACCTGCTGGGCCTGCTCGTCCTTGAGCTCCTGCTGGTTGCGCGCCTCAGCCACCGGGAAGCGCTGGGCGAGCAGCTCGTCCACGGCCGCCCGCGTCGCCTCGGGGTCGGCGTCCGGGCCGAAGCCGACGAGCACCGAGAACTCGCCGCGCGCACCGAGCTCTTCGCGCAGGGTCTCACGCGGCAAGGCGAGCGTGCCCACGAACAGGCCCGCGGGGTCGCGCACGCTCCCCTCGACGGTGACGGCGAGCGTCTCGCCGCCCGGCCCGGTGAGCTCGACCTCGTCGCCGACGGCGACGCCGTTGTCCTCGCCCCAGCCGGACTCGACGATCGCGCCGTCGGCCGAGAGGTTGCGGAGGGTCGCATCGTCGCCCTCCACCCACTCCAGGCTGGTGATCTCGGGCAGGTCGCGCTCGAGCCCGCCGAGGAACGTCTCCTGGTCGAGCCCCTCGATGCGCGCCGGGACGGCGGTCAGCGGCGTGGCCACGGCGACGCCGTCGACCTGGCCGACCTCGGCCGCGATCGCCGACGGGATGGGGGAGAAGCCGTCCTGGTTGAGGATCGCGAGGTCGCCCGAGAACTGCCGGTCCAGGGTCTCGCCGATCGACGCCTTGAGCGAGGAGGAGAAGACGCCCACGAACACCACGAGGGCGACGCCGATCATGAGCGCCGCCGCCGTGGTCGCCGTGCGGCCCGGCTGTCGCTGCGCGTTCTGGCGCGCGAGGTGGCCCGTGATGCCGCGCAGCTTGGCGATCGGCCACCCGATCGCGCTCGCGATCGGCGGCACGAAGCGCCCGCCGAGCATCGCGACGCCGATGAAGAGCAGCACGAGGCCGAGGCCGAGCTGGCCGA
>PKER01000076.1 GCA_002919115.1 bacterium | reverse complement strand
GTGGGCCGCGGCCGTGAGATAGGTCCGCCCGTCGACCCGGGCGAGCGCAACCTCGGGCGCCACCATCAGCGCGGGCGGGAGCGAGGCGAAGTGCGGCGCGGTGCAGCCGTCGGGGTCGAACGCGAAACCGCCCGTCCAGACCAGCCCGGCGCCCGCGGGCAGGCCCACGGGCTCATCGGCCAGGCGTCCCGCCCCCAGCCGGGCGCAGCTTGAGGCCACGTCGGCGAAGCGGCCCGCCCCGCGCGCGACGACCTCGGCCGCCGTGCCCACGCCCGCGAGCGCGAACCCCGCGTCCGGCTCCTCCCAGGCGAACCAGCGGTCGGTCGCAAGCCGCGCGCCGAACGCCCACGCGACGGGATCCTCCAGCTCGACCTCGCGGGTCACGCTGACGAGCGCGGCCCGGCCGCGCCGCTGCGCGGTACGCGCGAGCTCGCCGAGCGCGTCGGCGATCGCGAGGGCAGCGACGGGTTCTTCGGGGGCCACGCCCCGCTAAGGCTATTGGCGGCCCCGAGCGCCTAGTTGTCCGGGCGCGCCTTCGAGATCGCGACCTCGCCCGTGCGGGCCATCTCGATCAGGCCGTGCGGGCGGATCATGTTCTCGAAGGAGTCGATCTTGTCCGCGGTGCCGGTGACCTCGATCGTCAGGCTGCGGCGCGAGACGTCGACGATCTTCGCGTCGAAGATCTCCGCGAACTGCATGATCTCCTGCCGGTTCTCGACCGCGGCGTTCACCCGGAACAGCGCCATCTCCCGGGCGACCGTCTGGTCGGGCTCCATGTCGCGGATCTTGATCACGTTGACCAGCTTGTGGAGCTGCTTGGTCACCTGGTCGATCGGGTGCACCGCCCCGTCGAGGGTGAGCGTGATCCGCGAGATGTTCGGGTCCTCGGTCGGCCCGACCGCGAGCGTGTCGATGTTGAAGCCGCGGCGGCTGAACAGGCCGGCGATGCGGGCGAGCACGCCCGGCTTGTTCTCGACCATGAGGCTGAGGATGTGCTTGCGGCCCGTGAGGGTCCGGCTCGCCTCGAGGTCCTCGAGCTTGACCAGTTCGGAAGTGCCCGGTTCGCCCATCGCGCTCACCCCACCATATCCCGCGCGGCGTTCCCGGCGGGGATCATCGGGAAGCAGTTCTCGTCCTTGGTGACGTGCACGTCGAGGAGCGCTGGGCCGTCGGCCTCGAGCGTCGCGGCCATCGCGTCGCGGAGCTCCGTCTTGTCGGTGCACTGGAAGCCCTTCCAGCCGAACGCCTCGGCGAGCTTGGGCCAGTTCGGGCTGGGGCCCATCTCGACCGCCGTGTAGCGGCCGTCCCAGAAGAGCTCCTGCCACTGGCGGACCATGCCGAAGTGGCCGTTGTTCATCAGGAAGATCTTCACGGGGATGTCGTGATGGGCGGCCGTCGCCATCTCCTGCGCGGTCATGATCAGGCTGCCGTCGCCGCAGAGCGCGACCACGGTCTCGTCGGGGCAGCCGACCTTCGCGCCGATCGCAGCCGGCAGGCCGAAGCCCATCGTCCCGAGCCCGCCGGAGTTCAGCCACCGGCGCGGCTTGGAGAAGTGGTAGTACTGCGCGGCCCACATCTGGTGCTGGCCGACGTCCGAGGCGATGATCGCGTCCCCGCCCGTCGCCTCGTACATCGCCTCGATCATGAACTGGGGCTTGATCTCCGAGTCGTTGGTGTCCTCGTAGCGCAGCGGGTAGGTCGTCTGCCACTCCCGGATGCGCTTCCACCAGTCGTCGAGGCGGCTCGAGTCGGCCTTCAGCGCCCGGTACTCGCGGTTGAGCTTCGCGAGCACGTCCTTCGCGTCGCCCACGATCGGGATGTGCGCCGGCACGTTCTTGCCGATCTCGGCCGGGTCGACGTCGATGTGCACGAACTTCGCCCGCGGCGCGAACTCCGAGAGCTTGCCCGTGATCCGGTCGTCGAAGCGGGCGCCGACGGCCACGATCAGGTCCGCCTCGTCCATCGCGTAGTTCGCGGTGCGCGTGCCGTGCATGCCGAGCATGCCGAGCCACTGCTCGTGCGGCGCCGGGAACGCGCCCAGCCCCATCAGCGTGAGCGTGACCGGGAAGTTGTCGGCCGTGCAGAACTCGCGGAACTCCTCGGAGGCGTTCGCGTGGATGATCCCGCCGCCGCCGTAGATGACCGGCCGGCGCGCGTTGGCGAGCGCCTTCGCCGCCAGGCGGATCTGCTTGATGTTGCCCTCGAGCGGCGGCTTGTAGCCCGGCAGGTCGGGCGTGCCGGTCGGCGGCTCGTAGTCGACATCCGCGCGGACGAGGTCCTGCGGGATGTCGACGAGCACCGGCCCGGGCCGGCCCGTCGAGGCGATGTGGAAGGCCGCGTGGATGTACTCGGGGATCTGGCGCGGGTCGGTCACCAAGAAGGAGTGCTTGACGATCGGCATCGTGATGCCGGTGACGTCGGCCTCCTGGAAGCCGTCCGTGCCGATCAGGTCGGTGCGCACCTGCCCGGTGATGAACACCGTCGGCACCGAGTCCATCATCGCGTCGGCGATGGGGGTTACGAGGTTCGTGGCGCCCGGGCCCGAGGTCGCGAACGCGACGCCCACCTTGCCGGTGGCCTTCGCGTAACCCTCGGCCGCGTGCCCGGCGCCCTGCTCGTGGCGGACCTGGATGTGATCGAGCTCCGCGTCGTGGAGCGCGTCATACACCGGCAGGTTTGCTCCGCCCGGGATTCCGAAGACGTGGTTGACCCCCTCCGCCTTCAGGGCCTCGAAAACCGCATCAGCCGCACGCATACGGCGATGGTAGCAGCGGTTTTTGGAGGGCCTTAACCCTCGGAGGCGGCCGGCATCTCCGCGACCAGCTCGCCCGGGTTCCACTTCGTCGTCGGCAGGATGGCGCGCTCGATGACCCGGTCCTTGTAGCGCTCGATGGTCTTCAGGATCGAGCGCAGCAGCTCGTCACCGAGGTAGTGCGGCTTCAGGCCGAGGTCGCGCAACTTGGTGTTCGCCGCGTTGTAGTAGTGGCTCTCCGCCTCCACGCGCGGGTTCGGGAAGTGGCGCACCTCGACGTCGTAGCCGAGCTCGGTGCCCGCGCGCTGGACCAGTTCGGCGAGCTCACGCACCGAGAACTGCTCGGTGAACTGGTTGAAGACGCGGAACTCGCCGAGGTCGGCCGGGTTGTTGACCGCGAGCTCGACGCACTGCAGCGTGTCGCGGATGTTCAGGAAGCCGCGCGTCTGGCCGCCCTCGCCGTAGACGGTGAGCGGGTGGCCGATCACGGCCTGCACGCAGAAGCGGTTGAGGACCGTGCCGAAGTACTGGTCGTAGTCGAAGCGGGTGACCAGCCGCTCGTCCTGGGCCGTCTCCTCGGTCTCGATGCCGTAGACGACACCCTGGTTGAGGTCGGTGGCGCGCAGCCCCCAGGTCCGGCACGCGAAGTGGATGTTGTGCGAGTCGTGGACCTTGGAGAGGTGGTAGAGCGAGCCCGGAACCTTCGGGAACGGGAGCGTGTCCTTGCGCCCCTTGTGCTCGATCTCGATGAAGCCTTCCTCGATGTCGATGTTGGGCGTGCCGTACTCGCCCATCGTGCCGAGCTTCACCAGGTGGCAGTCGGGCACGTGGTCGCGCATCGCGAACAGCAGGTTGAGCGTCCCGATCACGTTCGTGTACTGGGTCTCGACCGCCGTCTTGCGCGACTTCATCGAGTACGGCGCGGACGGCTGCTCGCCGTAGTGCACCACCGCCTCGGGGAGCACCTCGGCGATCACCGAGTCGAGGAACTCACCGTCCTCGATCGAGCCGACGTAGGTCTTGATCTCGTGGCCCGAGACCTCGCGCCACGCGTCGACGCGCTCCTGCAGGGAGCGGATCGGCGTAAGGGAGTCGGTCGAGTGTTCGAGATGCCAGCGACGACGGGAGAAGTTGTCGACGATCGACACCTCGTGGCCGCGCGCGGAGAACCGCATCGCGGTCGGCCACCCCAGGTATCCGTCGCCACCCAGGATCAGGATGCGCATGCCCGCGAGGGTACCCCATGCGCCCGTCGCCGTCGGCGCGCGGAGGGCGTCCAGGCGCCCGTGTGGGCGCCGCGCGCGGCGTTCGCGCCGCCCGCCCGGTCTATCCTGCCCCCGCCGTGTTCCCATCCCTGCCCGTCGCCGATCTGTTTCCCGAGCAGCTCACCGCGCTGCGCGCCGCGGGTCTCGTGCTCGCCGTGCTGGTGGCCGCGTTCGCGTTCCTGCGCCGGCACTCGCTGCGCAACGGCGACGTGCTCATCCTGCTCTCGGTCGCGCTCGCGCTCGCGCTGGTCTCCGGCACCGAGCTGCTCGACGCCCTCCTGCGCGCGTTCTCGTTCAAGCGCGAGAACGGCACGCGGATCGTGGGCGTCGCGGTCTTCGCGATCCTGCTCTTGTTCTTCCTGGTCGTGCGGGCCCTGCACCAGGGGGCGCGGATGCAGCGCGAGCTCTCCGAGGTGCTCGAGGGCCTCGCCTGGGAGCGTTTCCGCCGCGACGGCCATCCCGAGCGGTTTCGCGGCAAGGTTGCGGTCCTGATCCCCGCCTACAACGAGGCGGAGAACATCGCCACGGTGCTCGAGCGGATCCCCGACGAGGTGTGCGGCCAGCCGATCGCGGTGCTCGTCGTCGACGACGGCTCGCGCGACGGTACCGGCGACATCGCCGAGGAGGCGGGCGCCGTCGTGGCCCGGCACGTGATCAACCGCGGCGGCGGGGCGGCGCTGCGAACCGGCTACCGGCTGCTCTCGCAGTCCGGCGCCAACATCGTGGTCACGCTCGACGCCGACGGCCAGCATTTGCCCTCCGAGATGCACCGCCTCGTCGAGCCGGTCCTGAAGGGCGAGGTCGACGTCGCCCACGGCTCGCGCGTGCTCGGCGAGGCCGAGCCGAACGCGTTCGCGCGCGAGCTCGGGATCATCTTCTTCAACCGGCTCGTCTCCTTCATCACCCGCACCAAGGTCACCGACTGCTCGAACGGCTACCGCGCGGTGCGCGCCTCGGTCCTCCCCCAGCTGGTGTTGCGCCAGGAGCAGTTCCACACCTCGGAGTTCATGATCGAGGCGATCAAGCGGGGCATCCCGGCGAAGGAGGTGCCCGTCACCGTGGCCAGGCGGATGCACGGGCACTCGAAGAAGCCTGCGGTGCTGCGGTACGGCGCCGGGTTCGCGAACGCGATCGTGCGCACCTGGCTTAGGTAGCCGCCGGCGGCCAGTCGCCGGTTGTCAGGCTTCGGGCGTGGCTCGCACTCGGTTGGTCCTTGGCTTGGCGGTGGCGCTGCTTGCGCTCGGCGCGTGCGCCGGCGGCAGCGGCGAGCCCGAGCCCGTTGGCAAGTCCCGGGCCGAGCGGCCGGGGAAGGCCGATCGGAAGGAGCGGCCGAAGCGGGCCAAGCCCGTCGAGCGCGTGCCGTGCCCACCCGGCCTCGAGAACTGCGCCGAGGCGAGCGGGCGGATCGTCTACGTGGAGCGCGTCGACCCCGACGGCGACGGCGACGCGCATTTCGTCCTGCTCAGCGGGGACAGCATCACCGCCCCCGGCATCTCGGTGATCGACGTCGCCAAGCACCTGCGCCCGAAGCCCCTCCCCCGGCCCGGCGACCAGCTCGCGGCAGCGGGCCCGGTCTACACGGGCTCGTACGGCCAAAGGCAGATCGAAGCCATCGCCGTCAACGTGAGCCGCGCCGAGTGACGGGCGACCGGCGGCTTACCTGGCCGGGTGCCGCACCTCGGAGGGGTCGGGCAGGTACATGTCCTCCCCGCAGTAGCGGCACACCTGCACGTAGATCTTGTGCACGTGCCCGCAGCGCGGGCAGCGGCGCTCGGGCTCGTTCTTCTCGACGCGGTAGAGGACGACCGCGATCAGGCCGAGCAGGGGCAGCACGGCCCCGACCAGAAACCAGATGAAGAAGGAGCTGCCCTTGGCCTTGCCGATCAGCGCCGTGGCCAGCCCGAAGGTCGTGAAGATGATGACCGCGGACACCGCGTCCCATTATGCGCCCTGGGCGGGCGCCCCGAGCCCCGGGCCCTGAATCAGTCGACGGGGCGGTGGGTGCCGCCCTTCTTGTAGATCTCGTCGTTCAGGGGGCGCGGGCGGCCGATCGAGCCGACCTCGGCGACGTCGCGGCTGAACGGCAGGCCGATCGTCCAGTCGGCGATCGCGCGGACCTTGCGCGCGACCCCCGGCACCTGGGCGATGTGGTAGGTGCGCGCCATCCACCAGGCCGGGAAGCCCTTGAAGCGCTGCTGGGCGAGCTGGCCCACGGCCTTGTAGCGGCCGAGGTTCACGAACGCCGCCTTGGCCTCGTAGGTGAACGGCTGCGGCCCCTCGCCGATGCCGAGCTCCGCCGCCATGTTGCGCGCGACCAGCGGGCCCTGGCGCACGGCGTGCTGGGCGGTCGGCGGGCACGGGCGGCCGTCCTCGAAGCGGGGGTCCGGCACGGCGGCGCAGTCGCCCGCGGCCCACACGCCCTGCATGCCCTCGACGCGCATATACCGGTCGACCTTGACCCGGCCGCGCTCGTCCAGCGGCAGGTTGAGGTTCGCGAGGCTCGGGTGCGCCTTGACGCCGGCGGTCCAGACCAGCGTGCGCGTGGGGATCCGCTCGCCGGTCGAGAGCACGACCGCGTCGGCGTGGGCCTCATCGACGCGCGTCCCCATGCGGATGTCGATGCCGCGCCCGCGGAGCTGCTGGAGCGCGTACTCGGCGAGCCCCTCGTCGACCTCGGGCAGGACGCGGTCCGCCGCCTCCACGAGGATCCAGCGCATCCCGTGCAGACGGGCGCGCGGGTAGCGGTCGATGGCGTCGGCGGCGAAGTCCTGCAGCTCGGCGAGCGCCTCGAGCCCCGAGTAGCCGCCGCCGACGAACACGTAGGTGAGCAGCTCGTCGCGGCGCTTCGGGTCGTCGGTCGCGTTCGCCCGCTCGAGCGTCTCGACGACGTGGTTGCGGAGCCAGATCGCGTCGGCCAGGCTCTTGAAGCCGATCGCGTGCTTGTCGAGCCCCGGCACCGGCAGGCTGCGCGAGACCGAGCCGACGGCGACCAGGAACTGGTCGTACGGGATCTCCTCCGTCTCGCCGTCGTGCGAGTGCATCGTGACGGTGCGCTTCTCGGGGTCGTGCCCGCAGATCGCGCCGAGCCGCAGGTAGGTGCGCCTCAGCACGTCGCGCAGCGGGGTAACCACGTGGCGCGGCTCGAGCATGCCCGCCGCCGCCTCCGGCAGAAACGGCGTGTAGAGCAGGAAGTTGACGTCGTTGATGAGCATGAGCCGCGTGGATTGACGCGGCATGAGGCGCTCGAGCTCACGGGCCGCCGACATGCCGGCGAACCCCCCACCAGCGATCACCACGTTCCAGGCCATGACCGGAGTATGCCCGAAATTCGCGCTTTGTAACAGTTTGTTACAAGCCGTACGAAGCGGCTACGAAACGCACGCGCACACGCACGGGGCGAGCCAAAGGCACCGGGCCCCCAAGACCGACAACGGGCGACCGGCGACCGGCGACCGGACGCTGCCAGATGGCGACTACTTGACCTTCAGCTGCCCCTCCATGCCGGCCTCACGATGGCCGGGCACGGAGCAGTAGAAGACGTACGTCCCGGGCTCCAGGTCGACGCTGACCGAGCTCACGTCGCCGCCGGTTACCACGTCGCCCTCGGCGACCGTCTCGCCGTCGGCCTCGATCGCGACGTTGTGCGGCACGGGCGAGGGGTTCGTGTAGTCGATCGTGATCGTGCCCGCGGCCGCCTCGACCGTGTCGGTGTCGAAGACGAGCGAGCCGTCCTCGGGCGAGGTGAGCTCGATCGTCTCGGCCTCGCCGCCGGCCGCCTCGCCACCCTCGGGCTCCTCGGCGCCACCCTCGTCGGCGGCCGCCTCGGGCTCCGCGGCCTGCTCGGCGCTCTCCTGCTCCTCGGCCTGCTGCTCGCGCCACTCGGCCCACTCGTGCTCGCGGTGCTCCTTCTCCTCGCGGGCGAGGACGACGGCGTAGGTGCAGGTCCCGGCGACGAGCAGGGTGAACACCGTCAGGCCGGCGAGCACCGCCCCGCGCGACTTGGGGAAGCCATGCGCGCGCAGCCCGATGGCCGTGACCACGAGCGCCAGGACGACAACGGCGATTCCGAAGACGTAGAACAGGTCCGACATGCGGGGCCGGATCCTATCGGGAGACGACGCGGATGCGGGGCGATCCGGGCTCCCGGGGAGGACCAAGCCCCAAGGAACGGCCGCGCCGCCCCGATGAGGCAAATCCCTCCCGCTACGCGGGACCTGTCCGCCTCGCCAGTCGCGACCTATCCGCCTCGCCTGTCCCGGGATTCATCCGCCTCGCCAGTCGCGACCCATCCGCCTCGCCTGTCCCGCGCGCGCATGTGAGGCGGATTTGTTCGCCTATACGGGGGTGGTCTCCACCGGTCATCGCAACAAGATGCGAGTGATGACCGACAGGAGGCCATATGGGAGAGACGAAGTTCGGCCGGGGCCGG
>PKER01000295.1 GCA_002919115.1 bacterium | reverse complement strand
GATGACCACCAGGGCGAGCGCCCACGCCCAGGCGGGCGGCCGCGCCCTGGTCTTGTCGCCGTCGGTCACGAGCAGGGAGGGTACCGCCGTGGCGGCCGGCGGGGGGGGGGGGGCCGGGGCGGGGGGCGGACCGGGGGTGCGAGCTCGAGGTGGTGCGTGACGACGCCGTCGCGATCCACGTCGCGGAGCAGCGCGCCGCCGGCGCGCGCCCGGTCTCGATCGAGCTCGCCTCGGGCGGCGAGCTGGACGCCGACCTGGCGGTCCTCGCCCTCGGCAACCTGCCGCCGGCCGCCCCGCCGGGGGCGGACGAGCGGGTGATGGCGAGCGACCGCTACGAGCCCGACCCCTGGGCGGAGGGGATCGCCGAGCGGGCGGCGGGCGACCGGTCGATCCTGCTGGTGGGCACCGGGCTCACGATGGTCGACGTCGCGCTCTCGCTCGCGGAGGCGTGTCCCGATGCGCGCCTGTGCGCGGTGTCGCGCAGCGGGCTGCTGCCGCGCCGCCACGGCAGCCAGCCGCTGCGGCCGGCCCGCACCTTCGGCCCGATCCCGCTGCGCCCGAAGCTCTACGACATCGTGAGCCGGGTCGAGGCGGAGGCCGAGGCCGAGGCGAGCAAGGGCGGGGACTGGCGCGCGGTGATCGACTCGCTGCGGCCGGTGACGAACGAGATCTGGACGCGGCTGTCGGAGGCCGACCGGCGCACCTTCGTCCAGCGCTACGCGCGGCGCTGGGACATCCACCGCCACCGCATGGCACCGGAGGTCGCGGCCCTGCTCGACCGGGCGCGCGCCGACGGGCAGCTCGTGATCGAGGCGGCCCGCTGCGTGTCCATGCGGCCGTGCGAGGGCGGGATCGAGGTGGAGCTGCAGCCCGCCGGCGCGCGCGGGCCCGAGACGCGGCGCTTCGACCGCGTCGTCAATTGCACCGGCCCGACCCTGCACCTGAAGGCCGCCGGCGAGCCGCTGCTCGACGACCTGTTCGCGCGCGGGCTGGCGCGCCCGGGGCCGCTCGGCATGGGCCTGGACCACGACCCGCTGGGGGCCCTGGTCGGCGCGGACGGGCGCGTCTCGTCGCACCTGTTCACGATCGGCCCGCTGCGCAAGGGGCGCCTCTGGGAGACGACCGCGATCCCGGAGATCCGCCAGCAGGCGGCCGAGCTCGCGGCGATGCTCTCCGGGGAGATCGGCCGCTTCTCGGCGCCGCCGCCGCGCGCTCTCGCGAGCTGAACGCGGCGCTGCGGGGCCGCGCGCGGGGCTGCGCGCGGGTCCGCAGTTGAGGTAGAAAAAATGAAATGCGCGTTTCTGCGAAGGCGGACTACGCCCTCCGGGGGGTGCTCGAGATAGCGGCTGCGGAGCAGCCGCCGATCAAGCGTGACGCGATCGCCGCTGCGCAGCGGATCCCCGTGAAGTTCCTCGAGGCGATCCTGGGCGAGCTCCGCAACGCCGGGATCGTCGCGAGCCATCGCGGCTCCGAAGGCGGCTACTCGCTCGCCCGTCCCGCGGAGGAGATCACCGTCGCCGACGTGATCCGCGCGATCGAGGGCCCGCTGGCGAGCGTCCGGGACGTCCGCCCCGAGGAGCTCGAGTACGAGGGCGTCGCCGCGCCGCTGCGTGAGGTCTTCGTGGCGCTGCGCATGAACATGCGCGCCGTGCTCGAGTCGGTGACGATCGCCGACATCGTCGCGGGCCGCCTCTCACCCCAAATCGAGGAGCTCATCAAGCGCCCCGAGGCCTGGGAGTCGCACTAGCCGGCAGGCGACGACGCCGCGTGGCGCGGGGGTGGCGGGGCCGCACCGCGCGGTCGCGGGCGCGCGCCTAGCGCTTGCGCTGCTGTGAGCCCAGGGCCTTGGACACCGCGGTGAGCTGACGGCCGAAGCCCTCGATGCGCGTGCCGAACCTGGCGAGCGCGTCGGCGTCGAGCCTGCCGTGGCGCAGCGGCACGAGCAGGTCCTTGGCCAGGCGCGCGGTCGGCTTCGAGTGGCTTTTGCGGCGCCGCAGGGCGAGGCCGCCGATCACCCCGGCTACCGCGCCGCCCGCGACCGCGAGCGGGGTCCGCGCCTGCTTCGCCGCGTCGGCGAGGGTCTTGCCGGGGCCCTCGGGCGCCGGCGCCTCCTTGGCTGCGCCGTTTGCCGCGTTCCCGCGTGGCGGCTTCGCCGACGCGGAACGCTTCCCGTTGGCGCGGGCGGCGCTCGCCTTCGCCTTCGCGCTCTGCGAACCTCCGCGCGACCCGGTCGCCGAGCGCTTCGCGCCGCCCGTGCGTGACGAGGTCTTGCTGGTCTTGGCCTGAGCCATGACGGTTCCCCTTCGCCTCGGATTCCCGCTACTTGTCCGCCGCGTCCTTCGCGGTCTCGCTCACCTCGCGGACGTTCTGCGCGACCTTGCTCACGCGCCTGGCCACGCGGTCGGCCGCCTCGGCGGCGCCGCTCACCCGTGAGGCCGCCCGCCGCGCCTGCTTGCGCATCCCGTCGCCGCGCCGCGGCAGCGAGATCCCCTTCGCCCACGCGGAGGGGCCGCTACGGCGATGGGGGAGCGAGACGCCGAGGACCTTCGGCCTGCTGCGCGCCTTGCGGGTCGCGATCGCGGTCGCCGCGAGGCCGACCGCGGCGGCCCCGCCCGCGAGCACTCCGGTCTTGGCCTTCGAGCTCGCGTTGCCGACGGTCTCGGCGGCGTTCTTCGCGCCGCTCGTCACCGTGCCGGCCACGGACTCGAGCCTGCTCTGCCCGTTCGCGTTCGCGGACGACCGCGAGGCCGCGCCCTGGCGCGCGCTTCCGTTTCTCGACTTGGCGGTCGTGCTCTTCGAGCGCGTACGGCTCGAGGAGCTGCGTCCGCCTGAAGGCTTCTTCTGCGTCTGGGCCATCCTGGCCCTCCTCTCTCGTCTCGGGTTCCTTCCCGCGTCCTCTGCTCTACCCCCACGGATGCGGCGAAAACTCCTGTTCGCCCGGACCGGCTTACTCTGCGCCGGACTCGTGGCGCAGCGCCTTGTAGACGACCACGGCGGCGGCGACGCCGACCGAAGCGGCCACCGCCGCGGCGCGGGGGGCACCCGGCCGTTCGCCCGCCACGCGGTCCATGACGGCGTGCACAGTCATCTTCTTCATGGGCGTCTCCTCCGTGGGACTGGCGCGTCCCCCCGGGCAGTCCGGTGTGACCGCGCCCTTCTTCCTTGACCCCACGCGCCTACCCGGCTGCGGGCGACTAAACCGCTGCTAGCGGGGGGCTTAGGGCTCGACCAGGCCGCGCCGGATCGCGTAGCGCGTGAGCTCGACGCGGTTGCGCATCCCGAGCTTCTCGAGGATGTTGGCGCGGTGCCGCTCGACGGTCTTGGGGCTGATCACGAGCGTCTCGGCGATCTCCTCGCTCGTGAGCCCCTCGGCGATCAGCTTCGTGACCTCGAGCTCGCGCGGGGTCAGCGGGTCGCTGGGCGTCTCCTCGCCGCGCGCCGCGCGCTCCAGGTAGTCGCGGACCAGGGCGGAGGCGGCCGCGGGGTAGATGAACGGCTCGCCGCGCATCGCCGCGCGCACCGCGTCGATCAGGTCGCGGTTCGCGGCGGACTTGAGCACGTACCCGGAGGCGCCGGCCTTGAGCGCCTCGAAGAAGTACTGCTCGTTCTCGTGCATGGAGAGCATGAGCGTCCGCACGTCAGGGCGGTGGCTGTGGAGCTCGCGCGCCACCTGCAGGCCGGTGAGCTTCGGCATCGACACGTCGAGCACGGCAAGGTCGATGTCCTCCTCGATGCCGATGCGCAGCGCCTCGGCGCCGTCCCCGGCCTCGGCCACGACCTCGAGGTCGGGCTCTGCGTCGAGCACGACCTTCAGGCCGCCGCGGACCATCTGGTGGTCGTCGGCCAGCAGGATCTTGGTCTTCAGCGGGACCGTCATGCGGGCACCTCCAGGGTGACCGTAGTGCCTGCGCCCGGCCGCGAGGAGATCCGCAGCGTGCCGCCCGCGAGCATCGCCCGCTCGCGCATGCCCTCGAGCCCGGTCGTGTCGACCTTGGCGTCGGGATCGAAGCCGACGCCGTCGTCGCTGACGATGAGCTGGACCGCGCCGTTGCGGGGCCGCAGGGTGATCGCGCAGCCCTCCGCCTTCGAGTGGCGCAGCACGTTCGTGAGCGCCTCCTGCGCGACGCGGTAGATGACGAGCTCGGTCTCGGGCGAGAGGTCGGGCAGGTTGGGGGAGAAGTTGTGCGTGAAGCGCACCTCGCTCTGCTTGTCGAGGCGCCGCGTGAGCGCGATCAGCGAGTTCACGAGGCCGAGGTCCTCGAGCGCCTCCGGGCGCAGCTCGCGCACGATCCGGCGGATCTCGTCCAGGGTGTCCTGGAGCTGCCACGCCAGCTCGCCCATGAGCTCGCGCTCCTCGGGCGGCCCGTCGGCCGCGACGCGCTCGAGCTGGAGCGCGACCGCGGTGAGGGTCTGCCCCGCCTCGTCGTGCAGGGCCCGCGCGATGCGCGCGCGCTCGCTCTCCTGGGCGAGCAGCGCGGCGCGGGCGCCGGCGCGGCGCTCCTCGGCGAGCCGGGCGACCATCTCGTCGAACGCCCGCCCGAAGGCCTGCAGCTCGGCGTAGGGCGGCATCTCCGCGCTGATGCTCTGGCTCGGCGCGCGCAGGTCGACCTCCTTCATCCGCTCCGCCATGCGGGTTAGGGGCGTGAGCGCGTGGCGGAGGAGCAGGAGGTGGAGGACGAAGAGCGTGATGATCCCGGCCGCGAGGACCCCCGCCTCGGCGAGGCGGATCGGCGCGCTCACCTCGACCGGCGTGACGGTGAGCAGGATGAACGCGACCACCATCACGACCGCGGTCGCGAGGACCGTTCGCCGGAACAGCGAGCTCTCTACGGATCGGCGCTTGCCTCGGATTCGTCGGATTATGTCGGCGCTGGCCATCGTCTCGGTCACCACGCTGCGGAACGCACCGCAACCAACGAAGGCTCGCCGAGCTGCCGCGGAATGCAATGGGCGGAAAGGTGTAGCCCCGGCAATTTGGGTGGAAACACCCATTCGCGGCCGGGCGGAACGGCCGTACCTTGACCGCGTGCTCAACCTGCTGACCGGATGTGGCGCCGCTCCCGTGGCGCTCTACTTCAGTACGCGCGCTTGGGGCGGCCCGCGCACCAAGCCACCCTGTCCGGCTGCGACCCCCGCTCAGGAAAGGCTGGACGAGCGGGGATGCTGACGGCGCGCGAGCCCCTGTCGCTCGCCCCCGCCGTCGCCGAGGTCTTCGAGACCGTCAAGCGCCGAAACCCGGGCGAGCTTGAATTCCACAGAGCGGTCCACGAGGTGCTCGAGATCGTGGCGCCGGTCGTCGAGCGGCACCCCGAGTACGTCGAGGCCAAGCTGCTCGAGCGCATCTGCGAGCCGGAGCGCCAGATCATCTTCCGTGTGCCGTGGACCGACGACCGCGGCCAGGTCCACGTGAACCGCGGCTACCGGGTCGAGTTCAACAGCGCCCTGGGCCCGTACAAGGGCGGCCTGCGGTTCGCCCCGAACGTCACCGCGAGCATCGTCAAGTTCCTGGGCTTCGAGCAGGTCTTCAAGAACGCGCTGACCGGCATGCCGATCGGCGGCGGCAAGGGCGGCGCCGACTTCGACCCGAAGGGGCGCTCGGACGGGGAGATCATGCGCTTCTGCCAGTCGTTCATGACCGAGCTCCACCGCCACCTGGGCGAGCACACCGACGTGCCCGCCGGCGACGCCGGCGTGGGCGAGCGCGAGCTGGGGTTCCTCTTCGGCCAGTACAAGCGGATCACCAACCGCTACGAGTCCGGTGTGCTGACCGGCAAGGGCATCGCCTGGGGCGGGTCCCAGGTGCGCCCCGAGGCGACCGGGTACGGCACCGTCTACTTCGTCGAGGAGATGCTCCGCATGCGCGACACCTCGTTCGACGGCCGCACCGTGGTGGTCTCGGGCTCCGGCAACGTCGCCGTCCACGCGATCGAGAAGGCCCAGCAGCTCGGCGCCCGGGTCGTCGCCTGCTCCGACTCGAGCGGCTTCGTCCACGACGCCGACGGCATCGACGTCGAGCTGCTCAAGGAGGTCAAGTTCGTCGAGCGCGCGCGGATCTCGGCCTACGCGGAGCGCCGCGGCTCGCGTGCGACCTTCGTCCCCGAGGGCTGCGTGTGGGACGTGGACTGCGAGATCGCGCTGCCGTGCGCGACGCAGAACGAGCTCGACGAGGAGCACGCGCGCCGGCTGATCGAGCGCGGGCTGATCGCGGTCGGCGAGGGCGCCAACATGCCGTGCACCGCCGAGGCCGTGAAGCTCTTCCGCGAGGCCGGCGTCGCGTTCGGTCCCGGCAAGGCCGCGAACGCGGGCGGCGTGGCGACGAGCGCGCTCGAGATGCAGCAGAACGCGTCGCGCGACTCGTGGACCTTCGAGTACACCGAGCGCCGCCTGCTCGAGATCATGCGCTCGATCCACGCGACCTGCTACGAGACCGCCGAGGAGTACGGCATGCCCGGCGACTACCTCGCCGGCGCCAACATCGCCGGTTTCGTGCGGGTGGCCGACGCGATGCTCGCGCTCGGCCTGATCTGAGCCCGCCGCGGGCGCCCGCGGAAATACACCTTTAGGACCATGGCCAAAACCCGCGCGGGGGCCATGGTGTTGGTGATGTCCGATCCCTCGAAACCCGGGCTCCGCGCGCTCGCGGCTGCGCTCGCCGTCGCCGGCGTCGCGCTGCTGTGGCTGGGCCTCCCTCCGGGGATCGGCATGGGGATCCTGCTCGTCGCCCTGGCGGCGCTCGCGTACGTGGTGCTCGAGCCCATCGGCGGCCCGGAGGGGCGCGGCGGGGCGGCGGGAAGATGGGTGTTTGGCCCCATGGATACGCCGCCCGTTCGGGACGAAGATCCTGGTAATGACGGCCACCTCCGACACCAGCCAGCTCGCCCACGCCGGCGCCGCAACGGCGCAGGCGGTCCCGCTCACGCGCGAGGGGGAGCGCGCGATGCGCGCCGAGCTCGAACGCCTGCGCCACGAGCTTGAGACCGACGTCGCGGCCCGCCTCCGGGAGGCGCGGGAGTACGGCTCGGGGTCGGAGAACGACGATCTCCAGCAGATCCGCGAGGAGGAGGCGATCCTCACTGCTCGGATCGCCCGTCTCGAGGAGATCCTCTCCCGGGCGCGGATCGTGGACGAAGACGTCGAGGGCGACGTCGTGACGGTCGGCTCGCGTGTGCGGGTCAGAGACGCCTCCTCCGGCGAATTCACGACGCTCGTCCTCGTGGGAGGCCACGAGCCGGCGGCCGCCGGCTCGGTCTCCATCGCCTCGCCCGTGGGGAAGGCGCTGCTGGGCGCTACGCCCGGGGCGACGGTGAGCGTCCCGCTACCGAAGGGCAAAACCAAGACGCTCGAGATCCTCGGCGTCGAGGCATAGGGAGTTCCCCGCCGGGCGCTCCGGGCCTGACCCCCGCTCGCGGCCCGGGCGCCCGGCTGCTCCCTACCGCTCGTCGGGGTCGATGAGCCGGCCCTGGCGCGGCGGGTAGGTGATCCGCTCGCCGTCGACGACCGCGAACGAGGTGAGCTCGTGCTCCGTCTGCCCGCCGTCGGGGGCGATGTGCACGACGCGCCAGCCGCGGACGAGGAGCTGGTCGGCGATCAGCCGGCGGTGGCAGCGCCACCAGACCCCCTCCGCGCACATCACCGCCGTGCGCGCCTCGCGCGCGAGCTCCGTGAGCTCGTCGAGGCCCGCCCGGAACTCCGCGGTCAGCGCGTAGTCGGCGTATCCCTGGAACGCGTCGTTGTCCCAGCCGCCGTTGGGGGATCCGGGCTGGGCCCTGCGCCAGCCCCCGAGCCTCTTGATGTGGCGGTAGCGGAGCCCGCGCGCCGGCAGCTCCCGCGCGAGCGCCTCGCGGGCGAAGTGCGGGTGGCGGCGCGAACGCGGCACCGTGCGCACGTCGGCGAGCGCCTCGACCCCGGCGCCCCGGAGCAGGGCAACCAGCTCCGGGAGCGAGTGCGTGGAGTGCCCTGCGGTCCAGATCTCCATCGCCTTCAGTGTGCCCCTCGGGCGCCCGCGGAGGGGGTGGCGCTCCGCGCCGGGGCCGGTCACCCTGCTACTGTGCTTGCCAGCCGCGCAATGTCGCGCGGTGCAATCAGTGCCAGCGCTCGCTGTCGTTGCCTTCCAGCTTCCTCCGCGTCGTTCGCACCCGTTCCATGGAGGAATCTCATGGCAAACACCGGAACCGTTAAGTGGTTCAACAGCGAGAAGGGCTTCGGCTTCATCTCTCCCGACGACGGCTCGAGCGACCTGTTCGTGCACCAGAGCGCGGCGGGCCCCGACGTCCTCACCGAGGGCAACAAGGTCTCGTTCGACGCCGAGCGGACCGACAAGGGCCCGCGCGCGACGAACGTCCGCGTCGCCTAGTCAGCGTCACTCCCGGACACCCCCGGGGTAACGATGATGCTCCGGGCGCTCCAGGGCTTCTGCCGCCGTCACTCCACCGGGGTGACGATCGCGGGCGCCCTCCTGGTGGTCGCGGCGC
>PKER01000018.1 GCA_002919115.1 bacterium | reverse complement strand
CTCCCCCGGCCCCGGCGGCGGGCTCCTCACCCAGCCCGCGCGCCCGTCCTGACCCCGACGTTCAGCCCACGTCGCCGCAAAACGACGACCAGGGCTGAACGTCCGGGGCCGGGACGCGCTCGTTCAGCCCTCGTAGTCGAAATTCGACGACCAGGGCTGAACGTCTGCGTTTCGGGCGGCGCTAGTGCTGCTCCAGGGGCGCCATCGTGAGGCCCGCGGACTTGAGCTGCTCCCAGTAGAGCTCCGCGGGCTCCTTGGGCCCCGACCACACCACGGCCTGCCCGGTGTTGTGGATCTCGTCTGCGAACGCGTACCCGCGCGCGAGGTCGACGCCCGGGATCACGCGGGCGAGCGTCTTCGCGACGTGGTCGAAGGTGTTGTGGTCGTCGTTCAGGACGATCACCTGCCAGTTGCCGCCGATCCCCGAGCCGGGGCCGGCCACGCGCGGGCGTTCGATCGTCTCCGTCGACACGGTCCTACCTCACACTCCTCGCCGGCTCTGCGGCGCGTGGTTCACGGATTACCGATCTACGGATCGGGAACGCGGACGTTCACGCTCTTGAAGACCGCGAGCGGGCCGCCCTTGACGTCCTTCAGGCTGCCCACGCCGAAGGCGATCCGGCGGCCGTCGACCTGGCCGGGATCCGCATCGGTCACGTCCGCCAGGCGCGTGCCGTTCACGAACGCCTCGATCCGCGCCCCGAACGCGCGCAGCCGCACCTTGTTGGTCGCGTCGATGCCCTTGACCGCGTCGCTCTTCCCGGTCACGGGAAAGCCCCCGCCACCGCCGTTCGGCACGCGCAGGAGCTCGTAGCGGCCGCTGTGCGGGAAGACCCTGAACTGGTAGTGCGAGTTCTTGTCGACCCGGAGCAGCACCGCCACGTAGGACTTGCGGCGCACCGCGCGCGGCGTCTGCTTCTTGGCGAGACGCACGGCGACGTTGATCTCGTGGTCGGGCACGGCGCTGTCGGCGACCACAGGCGGGCGGTACGCGCACAGCACGTCGCGGCGCAGCACCCTCACGCGCAGCGTCCGCGACTTGCGATGGTGTGCGATCGCGCAGCGCTTCCCGCCGGAGAACTGGCTGAGCGCACGCACGGAGCCCTTCCGGGCGAACGACTCCTTGTAGATGGTGACGGTCGCGAACGCCAGGGAGGCCACGGCCAGCGCGGCCACCACCGCCAGCGCTCCGGCGAGCGCGCCAGTTCCCTTTCGCTTGGATCGCATGCGTCCCAGCCTAGTCACTAAAGACACAGGCGACCGCCGAAAGGTGCGGTCCCGCAAGCGATCCGCCGCGCCCCTAGCCCTCGCGCTCGCGGCGCTTGCGCCAGTAGCGCTCGAGCCCGAGCCAGAGGTGCTGCGGGAACATCGCCTGGCCCGTGCGCTTCAGGATCTCCTCGTCCTCCCCCTCGAACTGGGCGGCCATCCACGCCTCGAACGCCTCCCGGTCGCCCGCCTGCGAGAGCCGCCAGGCCTCCTGGAGCCAGCTCTCGACCGCGGCGAGCTGCGCGGCGGGCTCGTCCACCGCGCCGAAGTGCGTGAGGCAGAGGCGCCTGGGCGCGAGCGCCGCGACGCGCCGCAGGCTCTCCAGCCAGGCCTCGACGTCGATGTCGGGCGGCGGCGTCGGCGCGAACACGAGGTCGCTGGGCGGGATGCGGATGCCGGCCACGTCGCCCACGAACGCGTCGCCTGTGTCGGCGCGGAAGTACACGACGTGGTGCGAGGCGTGGCCGGGCGCGTACTCGACCCGGCACCCGTCGACCTCCTCCCCGCCCCGCAGCGCGGTCACCCGCTCCGCGGGCACGGGCGCGATCTCGCCCCACAGGCGCTCCATCTCGTCCCCGTAGAGGCGCGAGGCGCTCGCGATCAGCCGGCTCGGGTCGACCATGTGCGGCGCGCCGATCTCGTGGACGTACACCCGGAGCCCGGGGAACCGCCGCGCGAGCACGCCGGTCGCGCCGGCGTGGTCCAGGTGGATGTGGGTGAGCAGCAGGACGCGAGGCTCGGCCTCAAGCTGCGCGAGCAGGTTCTCGACGGTGGACGCGGGCCCGGGGTCGACGATCACGCCGGGCTCCACCTCCCAAGCGCAGACCACGCGGTCGAGGCCCCGGTGCCGGATGTCTATGGGTGTCGCCATGGGCCTCAGAATCTAGGATCATCTGGGGCATGACCGAGCACCGCCTGCCGGAGCCGGATCGCCCCTGGGTGATCCGGACCTACGCCGGCCACTCCGACGCGCGCCGCTCGAACGAGCTCTACCGCCGCAACCTGGCGAAGGGCCAAACCGGGCTCTCGATCGCCTTCGACCTGCCCACGCAGACCGGGTACGACCCCGACCACGTGCTCGCCCGCGGCGAGGTCGGCAAGGTCGGCGTCTCGATCGCGCACAAGGGCGACATGCACACCCTGCTCGAGGACATCCCGCTCGGCGAGATGAACACCTCGATGACGATCAACGCCACCGCGGCCTGGCTGCTCGCCCTCTACGTGACGGTCGCCGAGGAGAACGGGGTGCCCCGCGCCCGGCTCCAGGGCACGACCCAGAACGACATCATCAAGGAGTACCTCTCGCGCGGGACCTACGCCTTCCCGCCCGGCCCGTCCATGCGGCTGATCGCGGACACGGTCTCGTTCACCGTGAACGAGATCCCGAAGTGGAACCCGATCAACGTCTGCAGCTACCACCTGCAGGAGGCGGGCGCGACGCCGGTGCAGGAGATCGCCTACGCGCTCTCCACGGCGATCGCCGTGCTCGACGAGGTTCGCGCCCGCGGCCAGGTCTCCGAGTCCGACTTCCCGCGCGTGTTCGGGCGGATCTCGTTCTTCGTGAACGCCGGGGTGCGCTTCATCGAGGAGCACGCGAAGCTCCGCGCGATGGCCGAGCTGTGGCGCAAGATCGGCCGCGAGCGCTACGGCGTCACCGACGAGAAGCTGCTGCGCATGCGCTACGGCGTGCAGGTCAACTCGCTTGGCCTAACCGAGGCGCAGCCCGAGAACAACGTGCCCCGCATCGTGCTCGAGGCGCTCGCCGTGACGCTCGGCCGCAACGCGCGCGCCCGCGCGATCCAGCTCCCCGCCTGGAACGAGGCGCTCGGCCTGCCGCGCCCCTGGGACCAGCAGTGGAGCCTGCGGATCCAGCAGATCCTCGCCTACGAGACCGACCTGCTCGAGTACCCGGACATCTTCGAGGGCTCGAAGGTCATGGACGGCCTCGTCGCCGAGCTGCGCGAGGGCGCCGAGGAGGAGATGGCGGTGGTCGCCGAGCACGGCGGCGCCGTCGAGGCGGTCCCCTACATGAAGGCCCGCCTGGTGGAATCGCACCGCGAGCGGATCGCGCGCATCGAGCGCGGCGAGATCAAGGTGGTGGGCCAGAACATCTTCACCGAGACGGAGCCGTCCCCGCTCACCGCGGGCGCCGACGGCGGCATCCTCACCCCGGACCCGGCGGTCGAGGAGGAGTGCCGGGAGGCGCTCGAGCGGTGGCGCGAGCTGCGCGACGAGGACGCCGTGCGGCGCGCGCTGGACGAGCTGGCCGAGGCCGCGCGCGACGAGAGCCGCAACATCATGCCGGCGACGATCAACGCCGCGCAGGCCGGGGCGACCACGGGCGAGTGGGCCCAGACGCTGCGCGAGGTCTTCGGCGACTACCGGGGCCCCACGGGCGTCGGCGGGGCCGCGGCGGGCGGCTCGGACGACGAGGTGCGCGCCGTGCGCGAGCGGGTCGAGGAGGTCTCCGAGCTCCTCGGCCACCGCATCCGCATCCTGGTCGGCAAGCCGGGCCTGGACGGGCACTCCAACGGCGCCGAGCAGATCGCCGTCCGCGCCCGCGACGTCGGCATGGAGGTCGTCTACCAGGGCATCCGGCTCACGCCCGAGCAGATCGCCGCCTCCGCCGCCGACGAGGACGTGGACGTTGTCGGCCTCTCGATCCTGTCGGGGTCGCACATGGAGCTGGTCCCCGAGACCGTGCGCCTGCTCCGCGAGCGGGGCGTCGACGCCCCGGTGGTCGTCGGCGGGATCATCCCGCCCGCCCACGCCGAGCGCCTGCGCGAGCAGGGCGTCGCCCGGGTATACACCCCGAAGGACTTCGAGATCAACCGGATCATGGGCGAGATCGTTGAGCTGGTTGCTGAGCGGAGCTCGGCGGCTGCGCCGGCCTCGTAGTCGGCCGGTGAGCCCGCGTCCCATCGCCTTCCCGGTCGAGGGCCTCACCGACGGCGTGGTGCGCCTGCGCCTGCCCGCCGACAGCGACGTCGAGGCGATCGTCGAGATGTGCCGCGACCCCGCCATCCAGCGCTACACGACGGTCCCGCCCGACTACCGCCCGAGCCACGCGCTCGAGTGGATCCAGCGCGGCCAGGCCGGCGTCGCGGCGGGCACGGACCTGCACGTCGTGATCACCGACTCAAACGACGACTCGCCGCTCGGCACGATCAGCCTGCACGAGATCAACCGGCCGGCGAGCCGCTGCGTCTCGGGGTACTTCGTCGCGCCGTGGGCGCGCGGCCGCGGCGTGGCGACGCGCGCGCTGATCCTGATCACGGCGTTCGCGTTCGACGAGCTGCGCCTCGCCCGGGTCGAGGTCACGATCGAGCCCGAGAACGAGGCTTCGCACCGCGTCGCGCAGGCCGCCGGCTTCACCAGGGAGGGCCTGCTGCGCTCGTACATGCCCGTCGCCGGGAAGCGGCGCGACATGGTCATGTACTCGCTCCTCCCCCACGAGCATCCCCACCGCCGGGGCGGCTGAGCGCCGCCGCCGCGACCGGATGGCGCAACCTCCCTTCCAACGCGGGCGCGCTCGCTAGGCTCAGTAGCGTGAACGAGGAGCTGGAAGGCGAGCGAGGCGCCTGGCTTCGCTGCTACCGGTGCTGGTCACAGCGTCTGGAGGCCCAGGTCCACTACGACGCGATCCTCCGCGTCGACCCTGAGACCGGCGAGGCCGCCGAACGTGTGGAGGAGGTACAGGAGGCGGTCGTGCAGTGCCTTGACTGCATGCACGACCAGCCGCACCTGACCATCGAGGAGGGCCGCGTGGTCGCGGTCGAGGATCGCTGGGAGCGCATGGTCGCCGGCAAGCCGTTCGTGGCCTCGTGCACGGTGACCGTCGACCAGGACCTCGTCGAGAGCTGCTCCGGCCCCGAGGCCGCCGACGCGCTCACCTACGCGGCGTTCGGCGACTCCGGCACGCGCGAGTTCTTCACCCACGTGCGCTTCCACAAGCACGACGACGAGCGGATCATCATCCACCTGCTCGTCGAGCTCTACGCGCGTCACGAGGAGGAGGCCGTGGAGGTCCTCGAGCAGGCCGCCCGCGGCGTCCTCGAGATCACCTCGCTCGCCGAGGAGTCCCGCCCGCCGGCGCACGCTCCGGGCGAGGCGCACTAGCACCGGAAGACGCGGGCCCGCCCCGTCCTGGCGGAGGCTCTACTTCGCCCCCCGCACGGCGAACCTGCGCCTGACCAGCTCGCCTCGGTTCCCGTTGCGGTCGATCGCCCGCACGCGCAGCACGTGCCTTCCGGGCCGCAGTCTGCCCGCGTTGAACCTGCGCCTGCACGGGCGCATCCGCCTGCCGTCGATGGCGCAGCGCAGCCGCGCGTACAGCGCGGGCACGCGCAAGCGGAAGACGGCGCGCCCGCCGCGCTTCACGGGGGCCCCGAGCCGCGGCCCCTTGACGCGGATCGCGAGGCACGGCGGGTAGAAGTTCCGCGCGCGCTCGGCGAACAGGCAGTAGACCGGCTTCGGCTCCAGCGGCGAGGTGTCGAAGCGGATCCAGGCGTAGCCCCACTCCCTGGGGGCCGCGTCGACCTTGCCGCGCTCCCCGGGCTCGATGATCCGGTGGAAGACGACGCCCGCGACGTCGTCCATCGTGACCAGCTTCCGGTAGAGGCGCATCGAGGCGCGCGCCTGCTGCCGCTCGGTGTATGGCCAGGGCGCGCCCGAGCCGATCCCGGTCTCGGTGACGAGCAGCGGCGTCTCGTCGCCGGCGGCCTCGCGCGCGTCGCGGATGTCCTTGAGCGCCTTGGCGAGCGCAGTGTCCTTGCCGAACCTGTTCGAGTACGGGTAGAGGTTCACGCCGAGCAGGTCCATGCTCGCGCGCAGGTCGTACGGCTCGGGCGCGCGGTAGGCGCGCTCGAGGAACGCCCTGACCGGCATCCCGTCCACCCCGTCGAGGTTGCCAGAGACGCTCGCGACCACCGCGACGTCGGAGTTGATGCGCTTCGCGGTCCAGTGCGCCCAGTGCAAGAGCTCGGCGTAGCGCTCCGGCTCGGGCTCCGATCCCCACCAGGGCCGCAGGTTGGGCTCGTTCCAGACCTGGATCACGGCCCACGGGAAGCGCACGACGACCTCGTTTACGAACTCCATCCACTCGTCGTACATGCCGCGCGACGGCGGGAACCGGCAGGCGAGGTGGAGCCCCATGCAGCCCTGGTACTCGGGGTCGCGCGCCCACCAGGGAGCGAGCCCGACCACGAGGATCGGCCGCAGCCCGGCCGCCGAGGCGGCGTTGTAGGCGTGCTGCCACTTCTCCCACTGCGCCTCGTCCCACACGTCGCGCTCGGGCTCGGCGAGCCGCCAGTCGATGAGGGTGCGGATCGTGTTGGCGCCGGCGAGCCGGGCGAGGCCCGCGTAGGTGCCGGGACCCACGCCGAAGGCGCCCCCCGAGATCAGCTCGTTGAGGCCGAAGAGCTTGCCGGGCGGCGGGACCCGGACCTTCGCCCTGTGGTCGCCGCCGGGGTCGGGGGCCTCGTATTGCGACGCGGCCGCCGCGGCGCCCGCGAGCAGCGCAGCGAGCGCTGCCGCGAGCGCGAGCGCCGTTCTAAGGGCGAGCAGGTTTCGCGTCATCCAACCTTGGTACCCGCTACCGTCCTCGGACAGCGCGCGAGGATAGGAGCCGCGCCCGGGGCCCGCGCCGGTTCCCGCCGTCGCGCGGCCTTGGCGCTCCCGGCGGGCGTAGGATGCGGCCAGGCATGGCGCGCACAGCGAACCGGACCTGGCCGTGGAGCGACGAGCCTCCCAAGCCCTGGCATCGCGCCGCTTACGCCGATGCCGAGCCGCGGCCGTTCTGGCTCGACACCGGCGCGCGCCCTGATCCCGAGCCGGCCCTCGAAGGCGAAGAGCGCGCGGCGCTCGCCGTCGTCGGCGGCGGGCTGAGCGGCCTCTGGGCCGCGGTGCTCGCCAAGGAGCGCGAGCCCGAGCGCGACGTCGTCCTGCTCGAGGCGACGCGCATCGCGGAGGCGGCGAGCGGGCGCAACGGGGGCTTCCTGTCCTCCTCGCTCACCCACGGGATCTCGAACGGGATGTCGCGCTTCCCGGAGGAGATGCCCGCGCTCGAGCGGCTGGGCCTGGAGAGCTTCGCGCAGATAGTCGAGACGGTCGAGCGCCACGGGATCGACTGCGGGCTCGAGCTGGTCGGGGACATCACGGTCGCGCTCGAGCCCCACGAGGTCGAGTGGCTCGCCGAGGAGGTCGACGTGATGCGCGGGCTCGGCCACGACGTCGAGCTGCTCGACCGGGAGCGCATGCAGGCCGAGGTCGCCTCCCCCCTCTACCGCGCCGGGCTGTGGCTGCGGTCGGGCTCCGGCCTGGTCGACCCGGCGCGGCTGTGCTGGGGCCTGGCGCGCGTCGCCAAGGAGGCGGGCGTGCGCGTGTACGAGGGGACGCCGGTCGAGGCGGTCGAGGACGGCGGCGAGGGGCCGCTCGAGCTGCGGACGCCGCGCGGGCGCGTGCGCGCCGACCGGGCCCTGCTTGCGACCAGCGCCTTCCGCGGCCTGGTGCCCGCGATCCGCAGGCGAATCGTGCCCGTCTACGACTACGTGCTCGTCACCGAGCCGCTTTCTGAGGAGCAGCGCGCGTCGCTTCGCTGGGAGCGCCGCCAAGGGGTCTCCGACTGCGCGAACCAGTTCCACTACTACCGGCTGACCGCGGACGACCGCGTGCTCTGGGGCGGCTACGACGCGATCTACCACTTCGGCAACCGGGTGGCGCCCGAGCTCGAGCAGCGCGAGGAGACCTTCGCCCTGCTCAGCAAGCACTTCTTCGAGACCTTCCCGCAGCTCGAGGGCGTGCGCTTCACCCACCGCTGGGGCGGGGCGATCGACACCTGCTCGCGGTTCTTCGCGTTCACGGGCACGGCGCACCGCGGCCGGCTCGCCTACGTCGTCGGCCACACGGGGCTCGGCGTCGGAGCGAGCCGCTTCGGCGCCGGGCTCGCGCTCGACCTGCTCGACGGCCGCGACACCGAGGCAACGCGCCTGCGCGCGTTCCGCTCGCGCCCCCTCCCATTCCCGCCCGAGCCGCTGCGCTGGGCGGTGATCGAGTTCACGCGCAACCGCCTCGCCGCCGCCGACCGCCGAGGCGGACGCCGCGGCCTGTGGCTGCGCACGCTGGACCGCCTGGGCCTCGGCTTCGACAGCTGACAGGGCGCACCCCCAAACCGCCCGCAGACCCGAGTGAGGCGGATTTGTTCGACATAGCCGCATAAATCCGCCTCACCTCGGGATGTGA
>PKER01000373.1 GCA_002919115.1 bacterium | reverse complement strand
CGGCGCGCTTGCCCTCGACCTCGGTGCCCGCGACCCGCAGGAGCTCCATCACGCCCTGCGGCGTACAGGGCACGAGCCCTGGCCGCCCCTGGGCCAGCAGGCCCGCGTTCGTTGCGGTGAGGCCGTCGACGTCCTTCTCCGGGGCGATCGCGGCGACCACCTCGTCGGGGTCGATGTGCTCGGGCACGGGCATCTGCACCAGGATCCCGTCGACCGAGTCGTCCTCGCCGAGCTCGCGCACGAGGTCGATCAGCTCGTCCTGCGGCGTGCCCTCGCCCAGGTGGTGGTGGATCGAGCGGATGCCGACTTCCTCGCAGGCGCGGATCTTGTTGCCGACGTACACGTGCGAGGCCGGGTCGTCGCCGACCAGCACGGTCGCGAGCCCCGGGGTCTGCCCCGTCTCCGAGCGGAACGCCTCGACCTCACGCGCCACCCCGGCGCGCACCTCGGCGGCGACCGCCTTGCCGTCGATGATCTGAGCTGCCACGTCCTACGAGACCTTCTTGAGCGGCGCGTAGTCTGCCATCAGCTTGCGCTCGCCCTGGCCGCCGCGGAAGCGCACCACGATGACGTTGTCCGGCTCGACACCGGTGACGACGCCCTCGCCGAAGGTGGCGTGCACGACGTCGTCGCCCACCTGGAAGGCGACCTCGGGCGCCCTGGGCTGCTTGCGCGGCGGCGGCTGGATGCCCCCGCCGGAGCGCATCCCGCCGAGCACCTCGTCGCGGGCGCTGCGCCAGCCGGTGCGCGTGGTGGCGTCGTGGTGGTCGACGAGCTCGGACGGGATCTCGCCGAGGAAGCGCGAGGGAACGCTCCAGCCGCCCGCGCCGTGGATCATGCGCCGCCGCGCGCACGTCATGTAGAGGCGCTTGCGGGCGCGGGTGATGCCGACGTAGCAGAGGCGGCGCTCCTCGTCGAGGTTGCCCTCCTCGACCGAGCGCGAGTGCGGGAACAGGCCCTCCTCGCAGCCGATCATGAAGACCACCTCGAACTCCAGGCCCTTGGCGTTGTGGAGCGTCATCAGGGTGATGAGGCTCTCGTCCTCGCGCAGCGTGTCCTGGTCGGTGTAGAGCGAGATCCGCGCCAGGAACTCCTCGAGCGGCGTCTGGTCCTGGTCGCCCTCGACGGCGCGGTTGGCGTCGAACTCCTCGGCCACGCCGACGAGCTCCTGCAGGTTCTCGATCCTGCCCTCGGCCTCCAGCGTGCGCTCGGCCTCGAGCGCCTCGATGTAGCCGGTCTCGTGCAGCACGGCCTCGAGGATGCGCGCCACCGAGCCGTCCTCGGCGCGCTCGCGCAGCCCGGCCATGGTCTCCGCGAAGCGCGAGACCGCCTTCACGGCGGCGGTGCCCAAGCCGGGCACCTGCTCAGGCCGCGACATCACGTCCCACACGTCCTCGCCGGTCGTGTTCGCGTGCGAGAGGATCCGCGCCTGGGTCTGCTGGCCGATGCCGCGGCGCGGCGAGTTGACGACGCGCGCGAACGACATCGCGTCGGCGGGGTTGACGAGCAGCGAGAGGTAGGCGATCGCGTCCTTGATCTCGGCGCGGTCGTAGAACTTGGTGCCGCCGATGACCTGGTAGGGCACCTCGTAGCGCACGAGCGTGTCCTCGAGCACGCGGCTCTGCGCGTTCATCCGGTAGAAGACCGCGACCTCCTCGCGCGCGTACCCCTCGTCGGAGATCAGCCGCTCGATCTCGCCGGCGACGTAGCGCGCCTCCGCGTGCTCGTCGTCGAGCTCGGCGATCGTCAGGGGCTCGCCGCGGCCCGCGTCGGTCCACAGCCGCTTGGGCTTCTGCTCGGGGTTGTGGGCGATCAGCGCGTTGGCCGCGTCGAGGATCGTGCCGGTCGAGCGGTAGTTCTGCTCGAGCTTGATCACCTCGGCGCCCGCGAAGTCGCGCTCGAACTCGAGGATGTTGCGCACGTCGGCCGACCGGAAGCTGTAGATGCTCTGCGCGTCGTCGCCGACGACCGTGATGTTGCGCTCCTCGCCGGCGAGCAGCTGCAGGAGCCGGTACTGGGCGTGGTTTGTGTCCTGGTACTCGTCGACCAGGATCCAGCGGAACTGCCGGCGGTAGCGCTCGCGCACGTCCTCGAAGAGCTCCATGAGGTTGACCGTGCGCACGAGCAGGTCGTCGAAGTCCATCGCGCTCGCGGCGACCATCCGCCGCTCGTAGAGCTCGTAGACGTCGGCGACCTTCTCCTCGTAGAAGGAGCCCTGGCGCTCGCGGAAGTCGGTGGCGTCGATGAGCTGGTTCTTCGCGGCGGAGATCTGCGCGCGCACCGAGCGCGGGGTGAAGCGCTTCGGGTCGACGTCGGCGTCGGCCATGCAGCGCTTGATCATGCGCAGCGAGTCCGACTCGTCGTAGATGGTGAACGACCGCTTGTAGCCGAGGCGCTCGGCGTTCGCGCGCAGGATCCGCGCGCAGGCCGAGTGGAAGGTCATCACCCACATCAGCCGCGAGACGCCGCCGACCAGCTCCTCCACGCGCGAGCGCATCTCGTCGGCCGCCTTGTTGGTGAAGGTGATCGCGAGGATCTCCGACGGCTTGGCGAGGCCGGTGGCGACCAGGTACGCGACCCGGCGGGTGAGCACGCGGGTCTTGCCCGAGCCCGCGCCGGCGATCACGAGCAGCGGCCCGCCGCCGTGCTCCACGGCCTTGCGCTGCGGGGGATTGAGGTCGGCCAGCAGGCGCTCGATCGCGTCGGCGCCAGGGGTCAGGGCAGCGCCATAGGAGGCCTCCGTGGTCACCTGACCGAGGATAGATGGGCCCCCGGCGGCGCCGGGGGCTTTTCAGCCGCCCGCGCTGGTCGGGCCGCGCTTGGTCTCGAGCTCGACGACCTGCGCCTCGGTGGCCTGCCCGTCGAGCTCCGCCATGCGCCGCTCGAGCGCCGCGATCCGCTCCGAGAGCATCCGGATCGCGTCGGCCACGGGGTCCGGCAGGTGGATCCAGTCGGCGTCGGGCCCCTCGACGCGCCGGCCCTCCACGCGCACCGGGTGGCCGGGGTTGCCGACCACGGTCGAGTTCGGCGGCACGTCCTTGATGACGACCGTGTTGGCGCCGATCTTCGCGCCGTGGCCGACGGTGATCGGGCCGAGCAGCTTGGCGCCGGAGCCGATCGTGACGTCGTCCTCCACGGTCGGGTGGCGCTTGCCCTGGGCGAAGCCGGTGCCGCCGAGGGTGACGCCCTGATACAGCGTCACGCGGTCGCCGATCTCGGCGGTCTCGCCGATCACCACGCCCGAGCCGTGGTCGATGAAGAACTCCTGGCCGACCTTCGCGGCCGGGTGGATCTCGACGCCGGTCACCGAGCGGCTCAGGAACGCGATCAGGCGCGGCAGGAGCGGCACGCCCGCCTCCCACAGCGCGTGCGCGATCCGGTGCGCGAGCAGCGCCTGCACGCCGGGCCAGCTCGCGAGGATCTCGAACGTCCCCACGCCCTGGGCCGCGGGGTCGCGCTCGCGGGCCGCCGCCACGTCGCGGCGGACCTCCTTGATCACGTCCTTGATCGTGCTGGCGCCGATCATCGCGGCTACTCCCCGAAGAAGGGCAGCGACATGTAGCGGTCGCCGCCGTCGGGGGCGATCGTGACGATGCGCTTGCCGCGCATCTCGGGGCGCTTCGCGACCTCGAGCGCCGCGGCGATCGCGGCGCCCGCCGAGATCCCGACCAGGAGCCCCTCCTTCTTCGCCACCTCGTGGGCCATGTCCAGGGCGGCCTCGTCCTCCATCGGGATCACCTCGTCGATCACGGAGCGGTCGAGCACCTCGGGGACGAAGCCCGCGCCGATCCCCTGGATCTTGTGGGGCCCGGGCATGCCCCCGGAGAGCACGGCCGACGTCGCGGGCTCGACCGCGAAGCACTGCACGGAGGGCCGGCGCTCCTTGAGCACCTGCCCGACGCCGGTGATCGTGCCGCCGGTCCCGACGCCGCAGACGAGGGCGTCGATGTCGCCGTCGAGGTCGCGCCAGATCTCTTCGGCGGTCGTGCGCCGGTGGATCTCGGGGTTGGCGGGGTTCGAGAACTGCTGCGGCATGAACGCGCCGCGCTCGGCGACCACCTGGTTGGCGGCGTCGATCGCCTCCCCCATCCCGCCCATCGACGGCGTCTCCAGCACCGAGGCGCCGTAGGCGCGCAGGAGCTTGGTGCGCTCGCGGCTCATGCCCTCCGGCATCGTCAGGCAGAGCTCGTAGCCGCGCGCCGCGCAGACCATCGCGAGCGCGATGCCGGTGTTGCCGCTCGTCGGCTCGACGATCACGCTCTCGCCCGGCGCGATCCTGCCCTCGCGCTCGGCGGCGTCGATCATCGCGACCCCGATGCGGTCCTTCACCGAGCCGCCCGGGTTCATGAACTCGAGCTTCGCGTAGATCGTCCCCCCGCCCTCCGGCGAGAGGCGACGCAGCTCGACGATCGGCGTGTCGCCGATCGCTGCCGAGACCTCGGTGACGAGCCGGCGGGCTGTGAGGGGGACCGCGTCCACTGGGCTAGATGTAGTACATGCCCGCGCCGGCCTCCTCGGCCTCGCGCCGGGCGATGTCGGCAATCGTCGTCGAGCTGAAGACCGCGCGCAGGGCCTCCACCCCCTCCTCCCAGATGCCGCCCGCCTCCTTGGCCTCCTCCCCGACCTTGCCGTCGAGGGCCTGGACGACCTCGAGCACGGTGATCTCCTCGGCCGGGCGGGCGAGCGTGTAGCCGCCCTTCACGCCGCGCTGGCTGTTGAGCAGGCCCGCGCGCCGCAGCGTGGCGAAGAGCTGCTCGAGGAACTGCAGGGGCATGTCGCGGCGCTCGGCGATCTGGGCGATCGGCACGGGCCCCGGGCCGGACCGCGCGAGCTCCGCCATGGCGAGCACCGCATAGCGCGACTTGGAGGTCACCGAGATCACGGAAGCTGTTCTACAGGAAAAAAGGGCGCACTAAGCGAAGGGACCCTGCCCACGGCAGCCATCTCGCAGCTAGGATGGCCCAGTCGGCGCCCGAGGAGAGGAGCGCCGTTGGTCGTTTACGGGCCTGTTCCCCGTGCCGAACTAGGGGGGAAAGCTGAAGAGTTGAGTCCTGAGCGTCGTTGTCTAGTCGTCGATGGCCATCCCGTGGTTCGGCTGGGCGTACGCGAGTTGCTGAACGGCAGCTTCGAGGTCGAGGAGGCCGAGAACTGGCGCGCCGCCCTGCAGGCCCACACCCAGACCGGCGCCTTCGACGTTGCGATCGTCGAGCTCGAGCGCGACCCTGACGGCAATGAGGGCGTGAGCGGCACCAGCGTGATCCGCGCGCTGCGCAAGGCCATGCCCGGGACGGGCATCGTGGCCCACGCCCGCCGTCCCGAGCGGCACGCCGCCCGCGAGGCGCTCGCCGCCGGCGCGCTCGCTTTCGTCGCCAAGAGCTCCCCGCCCGAGGCGCTGCGGCGCGCCGTGGAGGCCGCCGCCGGGTCCGAGCGGTTCATCGACCCCGCCGCCAACGGCACCCACCCGGCGGCGCTCACCAAGCGCCAGCGCGAGATCCTGCAGTTGCTCGCCGACGGCTACTCGACGACCGAGACCGCGCACCGCCTCGGCCTCAGCGTGGAGACGGTCCGCACGCACACCAAGGGGCTGCTCGCCCGCCTCGGCGCCCGCGACCGGGCCCACGCCGTCGCGCTCGGCATGCGGCTCGGCGTGATCGAGTAGGCCGCCCCCGGCGGCGGCCGGTCCGCTCGGGCCCGAGGGCCCTCAGGGGGCTAGAGCCAGCCCTTGTCGCGCGCGATCAGCACGGCCTGCGCGCGGTCGACGGCGCCGATCTTGCGGTAGACGTTGTGCAGGTGCGTGCGCACCGTGCTCACCGACAGCCCGAGCTCCTGGGCGATCTGCTTGTAGACCTTGCCCTCGGCGAGCCCGCGCAGCGCCTCGACCTCGCGGCGCGAGAGCGGGCAGGGCTCCTGGGCGCGGCGCCGGCCCTCGCCCGCGTGCGGGAAGTCGAACAAGAGCTCGCGCAGGTCCGCCTCGCCGATCCCGAGGCGCGCGCCGGTGTCGCGCAGGGCCTGGGCGGGCACCGGCGTGCCCGCGGCGTGGTGGACGACGAGATCGGCCAGCCGCACCGCGGCCGCCATCCCGTCGGCCTTCGGCGAGTGGTGCCGCTCGACGGCCGCGGCGACCGCCGCGGGCAGCCCCCAGCGGCGGATCAACACGGCGCCGACGAGCGCGTGGTCGATCCCGTACTCGCGGCGCTCGCGGCGCGCGCGCTCGGCGCTTCGCGGTGGCGAGTGCTCTTCCGCTACATCTTGCCGAACGTCTGGCAGCCGATCCCGCTGATCGGGATGCTGAACCTCGGCTTCTTCGTGATCGTCGAATCGCTCCTCAGCTTCCTGGGGCTCGGCGATCCGAACCGCATGAGCTGGGGCTTCATGATCGGCGCTGCCCGCACCGTGCTGCGCCAGGCCTGGTGGATGAGCTTCTTCCCGGGCATGGCCATCGTGCTTGTCGTGCTGGCCCTGAATCTCGTGGGCGACACGCTCAACGACGTTCTCAACCCGCGGCTGTCTCGCAGGAGGCGCCAATGAGCGAGCCGCTGCTCGAGATCGTCGAGGCGCTGCGCCTGCTGGGTGAGCCGCGTGCCCGGATGCGCGAGCTGCAGACGCAGTCGCGCGGCGTCCGACCGCGCCGAGAACGCGCGCAGCTCGCGGCGCATCGCCACTTCGAGCCGCTCCGCGATGCGCTTCAACACGGCGAGCCACTCGCGGCGGTCGGGCACGACCAGCTCCGCGGCGCCGGAAGGCGTGGGCGCACGCACGTCGGCGACGAAATCCGCGATGGTGAAGTCGATCTCGTGGCCGATGCCCGTCACCACCGGAATCGAGCAGGCGTGGATCGCGCGCGCCACGCGCTCGTCGTTGAAGGCCCAGAGGTCCTCGATGGAACCGCCGCCGCGGGCCACGATCAGCACGTCGCACTCGCGCCGCTGCGAGGCGAGCTCGATCGCCTCGACGATGGCGGGCACGGCCGCCGCACCCTGCACCGCGGTCGGGTAGATGAGCACCGCCGCCGCCGGGAAGCGCCTCCCGAGGATGTGCAGGATGTCCCGGATCGCCGCCCCGGTCGGGGAGGTCACCACGCCGATCCGGCGGGGACAGCGCGGCAGCTCGCGCTTGCGCGCGGGGTCGAAGAGCCCCTCGGCCGCGAGCTTGGCCTTGAGGCGCTCGAACTCCCGCCGCAGCGCACCGACGCCGGCCTCCTCGAGGTGCTCCACGATGAGCTGGTAGTCGCCGCGCGGCTCATAGAGGCTCACCTTCGCGCGCGCCAGGACCTGCTGGCCGACGCGGGGCGTGAAGCCCACCAGCATGTTGCGCTGGCGGAACATGGCGCAGCGCACCTGAGCGTCGCGGTCCTTGAGCGTGAAGTACCAGTGGCCGGAGGAGGGCTGGGAGAAGTTCGACAGCTCCCCCTCGATCCAGATGACGGACATGCCGCGCTCGAGCAGGAGCCTCACCTCGCGGTTGAGGCGCGAGACCGAATAGACGTCGCGCTCGGGCTCGGTGCCGGGCGGGAAGACGAAAGCCATGCGGGAGACGATAGCTCACGGCCGGCAGGCCCCGCCACCGCGAGGTTTACCGGACCGCCCCCTGTCAGTAGAATCGCGCGCTTCATTCCCGGCCCTCATGAAGGGCCCCCACGGCCACATGCGTATCCTCGAAGAAGCGCTCACCTTCGATGATGTCCTGTTAGTTCCGGCCTACTCGGAAGTGCTCCCACGCGAGGTCGATCTGTCGACCCACGTGACACGCCGGATCCGTCTCAACCTGCCCATGATCTCGGCCGCCATGGATACGGTGACCGAGGCCCGCCTCGCCATCACCATGGCGCAGGAGGGCGGCATCGGCATCGTTCACAAGAACATGTCGATCGAGGCGCAGGCCCGCGAAGTCGGAAGGGTGAAGAAGTACGAGAGCGGCGTGATCAAGGACCCGATCACCGTCACGCCCGACACCACCATCCGCCAGGTGCTCGAGCTGACGCGGGCGCGCGGCATCTCCGGCGTCCCGGTCGTCGTCGGCAAGAAGGTGGTCGGCATCGTCACCCACCGCGACCTGCGCTTCGAGACCAAGCTCGATGCCCCCGTCTCGAGCGTCATGACGCCGAAGGAGCGCCTCATCACGGTGCGCGAGAACGCGCCCAAGGACGAGGTGCTGGAGCTGCTGCACAAGCACCGCATCGAGAAGGTGCTGGTCGTCGACGGTGACGAGCTCAAGGGCATGATCACCGTCAAGGATTTCCAGAAGGCCACCGAATTCCCGCGCGCCTGCAAGGACGAGGGCGGTCGCCTGCGCGTCGGCGCCGCGGTGGGCACCACGCCCGACACGCTCGATCGCGTCGCGGCGCTGCGCGAGGCGGGTGTGGACGTCATCGTCGTCGACACCGCGCACGGTCATTCGCGCGGCGTGATCGACACCGTGGCGCGCATCAAGGCGCGCTGGCCGGACCAGCAGGTCATCGCGGGCAACATCGCGACCGGCGAGGCGGCGCGTGCGCTCGTCGATGCGGGCGCGGATGCCGTCAAGGTCGGCATCGGTCCGGGCTCGATCTGCACCACCCGCGTCGTGGCCGG
>PKER01000253.1 GCA_002919115.1 bacterium | reverse complement strand
GCCTCGCCGGCGGCGCGCACGAGGCGCGAGCCGACGATCACGCCGTCGGCGATGCGGCCCACCTGGGCGGCGTGCTCGGGCGTGCTGATGCCGAAGCCGACCGCGGCGGGCACGTCGGCGTCGGCGCGCACGGCGGCGACCAGGTCGCCGAGCGCCGGCGGCAGCTCCTTGCGCTCGCCGGTCGTGTGCGTGTCGGAGACGACGTAGATGAAGCCCTGCGCGGAGCCGCAGATCTCCCGGCGGCGCGCGTCCGTCGTCGTCGGCGCGACCAGCGGGACGAAGGCGAGCCCGCGCTCGTCGAACGCCGCCAGGAGCTCGCCCGCCTGCTCGGGCGGGAGGTCCGGCACGATCGCGCCGGCGATCCCGGCGTCGGCGAGCGCCTGCGCGAACGCCTCGAAGCCGCGCGTGATCACCGGGTTCGCGTAGGTCATCGCGATGACCGGCACCCGGTCCGCGATGCGCTCGCCGACCGCGAGCGCGGAGGCGAACGTGGTGCCGTTCGCGAGCGCCCTCGTCGCGGCCGCGTGGATCACGGGGCCGTCGGCGAGCGGGTCGGAGAACGGCACGCCCAGCTCGACCAGATCAGCGCCCTCGGCGTACGCCTCGGCGACCGCCAGCGACGTCTCCTGGTCGGGGAACCCGGCCATCATGTACGGCATCAGCGCCGCGCGCCCCTCGGCGCGCGCGCCCTCGAACGCGGCGGCGATCCGCTCCCGGCCCGTCATCCCTCGACCCCCGCCAGCTTCGCGGTGGCCTCGGCGAGGTCCTTGTCGCCCCGCCCGCTCAGCGTCAGCAGGTCGAGCCCGCCGCCGCCCGCGCCCTCCTCGCGCAGCCAGGCGATCGCGTGGCTCGACTCGAGCGCCGGCACGATCCCCTCCAGCCGGGCGAGTTCGCGGAAGGCCCGCAGCGCCTGCTCGTCGGTGACCGCCACGTACCGCGCCCGGCCGCTGTCGCGCAGCCAGGCGTGCTCGGGGCCGACGCCCGGGTAGTCGAGGCCCGCCGAGATCGAGTGGGCCTCGAGGATCTGCCCGTCCTCGTCGGCGAGCACCGAGGAGAACGCCCCGTGCAGGACGCCCTGGCGGCCCGCGACCAGCGACGCGCCGTGGCGGCCGCTGTCGATGCCCTCGCCGGCCGCCTCCACGCCGATCAGCTCGACGCCCGCGTCCTCGGCGAAGCCCGCGAACGTGCCGATCGCGTTCGAGCCCCCGCCGACGCAGGCGATCACCCGGTCGGGGAGCCGCCCCTCGGCGGCGAGGATCTGCTCGCGCGCCTCGTCGCCGATCACCCGCTGCAGGTCGCGCACGAGCGCCGGGTACGGCGCCGGCCCGACCGCGGAGCCGATGATGTAGTGGGTCGTGCGCACGTTCGTGACCCAGTCGCGGATCGCCGCGCTCACCGCCTCCTTGAGCGTCCGCGCGCCCGCCTCGACGGGTTCCACGCGCGCGCCCAGCAGCTTCATGCGCTCGACGTTGGGGGCCTGGCGGCGGATGTCCTCCGCGCCCATGTAGACGATGCACTCGAGCCCGAGCAGCGCGCAGGCGGTCGCCGTCGCGACGCCGTGCTGCCCGGCGCCCGTCTCGGCGATGATCCGCTCCTTGCCCATGCGGCGCGCGAGCAGCGCCTGCCCGAGCGCGTTGTTGATCTTGTGCGCGCCCGTGTGCGCCAGGTCCTCGCGCTTCAGGTAGACGCGGCGGCCGACCTGCTCGCTCAGGCGCTCGGCGAGGTACAGCGGCGTCGGGCGCCCGACGTAGCTGTGCAGCAGCCGGTCGAGCTCGCCGCGGAACTCGGCGTCGTCGCGCGCCTCGACCCATGCCGCGGTGAGCTCGTCGAGGGCCTCCATCAGCACCTCGGGCACGAACCGGCCGCCGTAGGGGCCGAACCAGGTCTCGACGCCGGCCACGCTCACGCCTGGGCCTCCGCCGCCACGGCCGCCCGCGTGCGCCGGATGAAGTCCGCCATCAGGTTGTGGTCCTTGCGCCCCGGCGAGCGCTCCACCCCGCTCGCTACGTCGACGGCGTAGGGGCGCGCGGCCGCGATCGCGTCGGCCACGTTCTCGGGGCGCAGGCCGCCCGCGAGGATCGCCGGCACCTTGGTCTCGCGCTCGCGGACGAGGTCCCAGTCGAAGGTCTCCCCGGTGCCGCCGGGGCCCGCCGGGCTGTACGCGTCGAAGAGGTGGAAGTCCGTGCGGAACGCCCGGGCGCGCTCGACGTCGGCGGCGCTGCGCACGCGCATGGCCTTGATCACCTTCGCGCCCGTCCGGCGAGCCACCTCGTTGCAGAACGAGAGCCCCTCGTCCCCGTGGAGCTGGACCATCGTCAGGTGCTCGTCCTCGACGGCGCGCGCGATCTCATCGAGCGACGCGTTCACGAACACGCCGACGAGCTCCACGCGGCGCCGCACCGCCGCAGCGATCTCCCGCGCGGCCTCCGGCTCGACCCGCCGGGGCGAGCCGTCCCAGTGGTTGAGGCCGAGCGCCCACGCCCCGAGCTCGGCGGCCGCCTCGGCGTCCTCGACGTTCGTCACTCCGCAGATCTTCACGCGCACGGCGACAAGGATGGCAGGAAGAACTGGGGCGCCCGCCCACGGCGGACGCCCCAATTGCAATTCCTCCCCTTCAATGGACCAGCGACCTCCTGAGAATCCGTAGTCCTGAGGATCTGGGAGGTGAGTGAGCGCGCCTTCCGAATGAAGGCGGGCCCAAGGCAAACCCTGTCCCAGAGTCTGCGGGGGGCAACCCTACTACGGCGTAGGGTCCGCGCGCAACAGCAGGGCGGCACTGCGAAGCCGCCCGCGAAACTCGCGGGCGGCCTCGTCAGGGGTGTTGGAGTGGAGGAGAAAGAGAAGGAAGTCGTCTATTCGCGCTGCGAGCGGTCGCCGAGGCGCACGCTCACCTCCCTCTCCTCGCCGTCGCGGACGACGGTGAGCGTGATCTGATCGCCGGGGTCGTGGCTGTCCACGGCGGCGATCACGTCGTCCATGCTCTCGACCGCCTCGCCGTCGATCGCCGTGATCACGTCGCCGCCGACGATGATCCGCTGGCCGCCGATCTCGAAGACGCCCTCGCCGGCGCGCAGGCCAGCGCGGTCGGCGGGCGAGCCCTCCTCGACGTGCTGGATCAGCACGCCCGAGTCGACCTCGAGGTTGAGGGCGTCGGCGACCTCCTCGGTGAGCTCGGCCCCGGTGATGCCCAGGTACGCGTGCTGCACCTCGCCGTCCTCGATCAGGTCCTGGGCGACCTCACGCGCGGTGTTGATCGGGATCGCGAAGCCGATGCCGATGTTCCCGCGGCCGCCCGAAGCCTCGATCTGGGCGTTGACGCCGATCACCTCGCCGCGCGCGTTCAGCAGCGGCCCGCCCGAGTTGCCCGGGTTGATCGGCGCGTCGGTCTGGATCGCCTGCTGGATCGTGAACCCGTCGGGCGCGCGGATCTCGCGCTGCACCGCGGACACGATGCCGGCCGTGACGGTTCGCTCGAGCCCGAACGGGTTGCCGATCGCGATCACGGCGTCGCCCACCTCGACCTCGCTCGAGTCGCCGAGGTCGAGCGGGTTGAGGCCGCCCTCCGGCGGGTCGATCTCGAGCACGGCGATGTCGGTGGACTGGTCGACGCCCACGACCTCGGCCTCGACCGGGTCCTCGTCGGCGCCCAGCGTGACCCGGATCTCGGTGCCGCCGTCCACGACGTGGGCGTTGGTGATGATGTGGCCCTCGTCGTCGATCACGAAGCCGGAGCCGGTGGACGAGGTGTTGCCCTGCGGGATGCCGAAGGGGTTCGCGTCGCCCGCGGGGCCGCGCACCTCGATGTAGGCGATCCCCGAGGCGGTCCGCTTGTAGATCTCGCCGATCGAGAGACCCTCGTCGGCCACGGGCGCGGTCGAAGGCGCCGCGGCGGGCGCCGGCTCGCCCCCTTCGTCGTCGTCCGCCGGCGCCGCGATCCACCCAGCGGCGATCGCGACCCACCCGAAGACGGCGACTACCAGCCCGCCCAGCAGCGCGGACCCGAAGGAACTGCCTGCAAACCGTCTAAGCCTCTGCATGGACCCTAGGGTGCGATCAGTGGCTCAAGCGGTCCTAAGGGGCGCCTATCGCGCCCTTAATTGTTTATAGCGCTCCAGATAAAGGGCGCTATGCGGTTCCCCGCTGCTCGCCGCGCGGCTCGATGATCGGGTGCTCGCGCGTCGCCATCTCATCCCCGATGAGCTCGCGAACCGCCTGCTCGGGGTCGGGCGCGCGCATGAGGGCGGTGCCGATCAGCACGGCGTCGACGCCGATCCGGTCGAGGTCCTCGATCTGCTCGCGGTTGTCGTACCCCGACTCCGCGACCACGGTCTTGCCGGCGGGGATGTTGGTGAGCAGGCGCTCGGTGGTCCCGATGTCCACCGTGAACGTGGTCAGGTCGCGGTTGTTGATGCCGATCACGTCCGCGTCGATCGCGAGCGCCCGCTCGAGGTCGCGCTCGTCGTGCACCTCGACGATCGTGTCGATGTCGAGGGACCGCGCCGTCGCGTACAGCTCGGCGAGCTCGTCGTCGCTGAGCGCGGCCACGATCAGCAGCGCCGCGTCGGCGCCGTGGACCGCGGCCTCGTGGAGCTGGTAGGGGTCGACCACGAAGTCCTTGCGCAGGATCGGGAGCTCCGAGCGCCGGCGCGCCGCGCGCAGGTCGTCCAGCGAGCCGCCGAACCCGCTGCCCTCGGTGAGCACGGAGAGCGCCGAGGCGCCGCCGCGCTCGTACGCGGCCACGATCTCGTCGATGTCGGCGCCCGGGCGGATCTCCCCGGCGCTCGGCGAGCGCCGCTTGAACTCGGCGATCAGCGAGATGCCCGGGGCGACGAGGGCCTCCTTGAAGGGGCGCTCCTGGCCGCGTTCGGTGAGCTGCGCCTGCAGCTTGGCAAGCGGGACTTCCTCCTGGCGCCGCCTGACGGTCTCCCGGGCGGCGCTGACAAGCTCGTCGAGCTTGGTCATCGCGCCTCGGAGGCTAGCTTGCGGGAGAGGTCGATGAGGTCCTCGAGGACGTCGGCGGCGCGGCCGTTGTCGATCGCCTCGCGGGCCCGCTCGACCCCCTCGCGCAGGTCCTGCGCGGCGCCGCCCACCACGATCGCGGCGGCGGCGTTCGCGAGCACCACGTCGCGCGCCGGGCCGCGCTCCTCGCCGGTCAGCACCGCGCGCACGACGGCCGCGTTCTCCTCGGGCGAGCCGCCCGCGATCTCGGTGTGCTCCGCGCGCGCGAGGCCGAGCTCCGCCGGGTCCGCGTACCACTCCTCGGTCCCCCCGTCGCGCACCTCGATCACCCGGGTCGGGCCCTCCAGGCCGATCTCGTCGAGGCCGTCCGGCGAGTGCACGACGAAGGCGCGCTCGCACCCGAGCCCGACGAGGGCCTCGGCGATCGTCTCCTGGTAGCGCGGGTCGGAGACGCCGAGGAGCTGCCGGGTCGCGCCCGCCGGGTTCGTGAGTGGGCCAAGGAAGTTGAAGATCGTCCGCACGGCGAGCTCCTTGCGCACCGGCACGACGTGCTTCATCGCGGAGTGGTGGCGGGGCGCGAACATGAACCCGAAGCCGACCTCCTCGATGCAGCGCGCGACGCCGTCCGGGTCGAGGTCGATCGCGACGCCGAGCGCCTCGAGCAGGTCCGCCGAGCCCGAGCGGCTGGTGCTCGAGCGGTTGCCGTGCTTGGCGACCGCGCAGCCGGCGCCGGCGGCGACGAGGGCCGCGGCGGTCGAGATGTTGAACGTGGACGGCCCGCCGCCGGTGCCCGCGGTGTCGACCAGATCCTCGCGCTGGGTCGTCACCGAGGCGGCGAGGCGCCGCATGGTGCGGGCCAGGCCGGTGATCTCGGCGACCGTCTCCCCCTTCGCCCGCAGGGCGACGAGGAAGGCGCCGGTCTGGACCTCGCCGGCGCGGCCCTCCATGATCTCGTCGAGCACGGCCGAGGCGTGGTCGGCCGTCAGGTGCGTTCCGTTGCAGACCGCGTCGAGGGCGCGGGTGATGATCTCGTTAGGCATTGGAAAGCGGGAATTTTGCCGAAGCCCGCACGCCGCGCGTCAGCTCGCCTCCGCGGCGCCGCCGGAGCCCGCGCCCAAGAAGTTGGCCAGGATCCGCTTGCCGTCGGGGGTCAGGATCGACTCGGGATGGAACTGCACGCCCTCGGCGGGCAGCTCGCGATGGCGCACCGCCATCACGATGTCGCCGTAGGTCGCGCTCAGCTCGAGCTCCGCAGGCAGGTCCGGATGGGCGACCAGCGAGTGGTAGCGCCCGGCGAGCAGCGGGTTGGGCAGCCCCTGGAAGATCGTGCGCCCGTCGTGCTCGACCTCCGCGTCCTTGCCGTGCACCGGCTCGCCGCGCACGACCTTGCCCCCGAAGGCCTCCACCATGGACTGGTGGCCGAGGCAGACGCCGAGGGTCGGGATCCCGGCCTCGGGGAAGGCGCGCGCCGCCTCCACCGAGACGCCGGCCTCGGCGGGCGTGCAGGGTCCGGGCGAGATCACGACCCGGTCCGGCTTGCGGGCGAGCAGCTCGGCGACGCTGGCGACGTCGTTGCGCACGACCTCGAGCTCGGCGCCGAGCTCGCCCAGGTACTGGACGAGGTTGTAGGTGAACGAGTCGTAGTTGTCGATCACCAGGACGCGCACGCGACCGCCTCCTACCCCCACTCCGGCTGCTGCGCGGCGAGGTCGATCGCCTTGAACACCGCGCGCGCCTTGTTGACCGACTCGCGGTACTCGTTGTCCGGCTTCGCGTCGGCGACCGTGCCGCCCCCCGCCTGCACGTGCGCGAACCCGTCCTTGACCACGACCGTGCGGATGTGGATGGCCGTGTCGAGGTCGCCGTCGAAACCGAGGTACCCGACCGCGCCTCCGTAGGAGCCCCGCTTGTGCGGCTCGAGCTCGTCGATGATCTGCATGGCGCGCACCTTCGGGGCGCCGGAGAGCGTCCCGGCGGGTAGCACGGCGCGCAGCGCGTCGATCGCGCTCACGTCGTCGCGCAGCGTGCCGGAGACCTGGCTCACGATGTGCAGCACGTGCGAGTAGGTCTCGACGACCATGAGCTCGTCCACGCGCACGGTCCCGTACTCGCACACGCGCCCCAAGTCGTTGCGGCCGAGGTCGACGAGCATCAGGTGCTCGGCGCGCTCCTTCGGGTCGGCGAGCAGCCGCTCGGCGTTGTGGCGGTCCTCCTCCTCGCTCGCCCCGCGCGGGTACGTGCCCGCGATCGGGCGGGTCTCGACGCGGCGCCCGCTCACCTTGACGAGGGGCTCGGGCGAGGCGCCGGCGAGCTGGAAGTCGCCGAAGTCGAGGAAGTACATGTAGGGCGAGGGGTTGATGACGCGCAGGCCCCGGTAGACCGAGAACGCCTCGACCGGGATCGGGCCGGAGAAGCGCTGCGAGGGCACCACCTGGAACGCGTCGCCGGCGTGGACGTACTCGATGATGCGCCGGACGTTCGCCTCGAACTGCTCGCGCGTGAGGTTCGACTGAAACGTCTCCTCCGCTGGGGGCGGCGGGGCATCCTGGGCGCGGCGCCCGCTCACCGGCACGGGCGCCCGCAGCGCGGCGCGCGCGGCGTCGATCAGGCCCGCGGCCCGCTCGTAGGCGGCGTCCACGCCGTCCTCGGTGAACGCGAAGGCGACGATGGTGAGCTCGTGCCGCTGGTGGTCGAAGACGAGCAGGAGCTCGGCGACCATGAGCGCCATGTCCGGGAGGCCCAGCGGGTCGGGGTTCGGCGGGCCGAGCGGCTCGACCGTGCGGACGAGGTCGTAGCCGAAGAAGCCCACCGCGCCGCCCGCGAACGGCGGGCGTTCCTCGCCGGTGGGCAGCGCGCGCCCGGCGACGAGCTCGTCGGCCGCGGCGTACGGGTCGGGCGCCTCGCGGACCTCCGGCTCGCCCCAGGCGTCGGGACCGCCCTCGCCGAGCGCGTCGCCGCTCCAGGAGCGCAGCTCGCCGTCGGCCCAGCGCACCAGCGTACGCGGGCGGAAGCCGCAGAAGGAGTAGCGCCCGAGCCGCCCGCCCTGGTCGGCCGACTCGAGCAGGAACGCGGGCCCCTTGCCGAGCTCGCTCGCGCGCAGCTTGAGGAAGGCCGAGACCGGCGTCTCGCAGTCGTCGATGATCCGCGCCGCGATCGGGATCACGTTGGCCTCGCCGGCGAGCTCGCGGGCCCGCTCGAGCGTGGGCGCCAGCCCCCCGGCGAGCGGCTCAGCGCCGACGGCCATTGAGGACCTCGTAGACGTCGGCGAGCGAGACGTCACGCGAGCGCAGCAGCACGGCGAGGTGGTAGAGCACGTCCGCCGCCTCCTCCGCGACGCGCTCGTCGCTCTCGGAGGCAGCCGCGCGGGCGACCTCGTCGGCCTCCTCGCGGACCTTCTCGCCGATGCGCTCGGGGTCGTCGAGCAGCTCGACGGTGTAGGAGCCCTCGGGGCGCTCGCGCTGGCGGTCGATCAGGGTGCGCTCGAGCTCCGCGAGCGCCTCGTAGGTGACCGGCTCGGGCTCGCCGGGGGCGGCGGGCGCGTCGCGCTCGGGCGCGGACGCGCCCTCGGCGTCGCGGTAGAAGCAGCTGCGCTCGCCCGTATGGCAGGCGGGACCCGCGGGCTCGACCAGCGCG
>PKER01000134.1 GCA_002919115.1 bacterium | reverse complement strand
TGTTCCGCGGCCGTATGCCCACCCCCGGGGATCTCGACCGGGAGATGGGGCCGCCGAGGGCGAGCTGGCTCCTGCCGCTGCACCGGGTGCTCGCCCGGGCGCACGCGAGCGCGACGATCCCCGGCGCGCCGCTCGCCGCCGTCGCCACCCACGGCGAGGGGCGCGTCGCGGTGCTCGCCGACTCCGACCTCTTCGGCGACGACTGCATCGACCAGCTCTCTCACCGCGAGCTCTGGGTGAACCTCCTGTACTGGGTGGCGGGCCACTCGTTCGCGCACCCCGCGCCGCGCGCCGCCTCGCGGGTCGCCCAGGACCCCAACTGGGTCGCCCTGCGCGAGGCGGTCGACGAGCTGCGCCTCATGCAGTCGCCCGACGGCTCGATCGACACCGGCGCGCACGACGCCGCGCGCGCCCGCGAGCTCACCGAGCGCATCGCCGCGGCGGCCCGAGCGCTCGAGCCCCGTTTCCCGCACCAGGCCGAGTACCTGGCGGCGCTCGAGCAGGACCTGCGCGCCTGGGCGCGGTCGGGCTTCGCGAAACCCGCGTTCGACCGCTCGGCCGAGCTCTTCCGCCCCGAGCGCGAGCGGCGCGACGGCATCGAGCACCTGTGCGTCTTCCCGATGTACAAGCAGAACGCCTCGCGCGACACCTGCTTCGAGGCGCTCATCTTCCGCGTGCCCTGGCCCGACTGGATCGCGGAGATCGAGCGGACCTACGACAACGCCAAGTTCGTCCCGGCCGAGCTCGTCGACTACACCGCGGGCTACGACTCCGAGTGCGCGGTGCTCTTCCCCGAGACGTTCTCGTTCGGCGAGCGCCCGCGCGAGTACCACTTCGGCGCGATCTTCTGCGACCGCGAGGCCGAGCGCCTGCGCCGGGTCGGCTCCGAGGCCGCGCGCGTCCTGCACCTCAACCTGCCTCCCGACGCGGCGGCGCTGCTCTCCTCGCCCGGGCTCTCGCGCGACGCGTACGTGCTGTGGGACCTGATCCACGACCGCACGCACATGCGCGGCGATCTGCCCTTCGACCCGTTCATGATCCGCCAGCGCAGCCCGTACTGGATGTACGCGCTGGAGGAGCTGCGCTGCGACCTGACCGCGTTCGGGGAGGCCGAGAAGCTCGAGCGCGAGGGCTTCGCGTTCGCCCGCCACGTCCAGTACGCGATCCTCTTCGACCGCCTCTTCCGCTTCCCGATCACGGGCAGCCGGGTGCGCAACTACGACGGCCTGGGCGGCCAGCTGCTGTTCGCGTTCCTGCACAAGGAGGGCTACCTGCACTGGACCGACAACCGCCTGACGATCGACTGGGACCGGGTCGGCGAGGGCGTCGGCCGCCTGCGCGACCGGGTGCGCGAGCTCTACCACTCGGGGATCGACCGCTCGAAGGTCGCCCAGTGGGCCGCCGCGCACGACCTCGTCGCCGAGTACGTGCCGCCCGCCGAGTCCTCGGTGTGGGCGCGCGAGCGCCGCGACCTGCCCGAGGTCGAGGAGCCCAAGGAGCTCGTCGACCTCGTCCGCGACGACGAGTTCCCGCTCTCGCTCTTCTACCTGCAGCTCAAGCCCAAGCTCGAGCACGTGCTCGAGCGCCCGAAGCGCGCGGAAGCCGCGGTGTCCGCCTGACCCAAACCGCCCGCACCGCCCCCAAACCGGAATGTTCAGCCCACGTCGCCGTTTTCCGGCAACCAGGGCTGAACGTGCGGCCGGGCCCTCGCTCCGTTCAGCCGTAGTCGTCGTTTTTCGACGACCAGGGCTGAACGTGCGGCTGGGCGGGTGTGGACGGGGTCTCGGTGAGTCGGTAGCCTCGGGTGTTCCACTGATCTCGGGGGGAGGAAGAATTGATCGGCTTGCGGAACGGATTCCGCGCCGCGTGCATCGTCATGACGACGGCTCTTCTCTGGGCGCCGGCCGCGGCTGGCCAGGGCCCTGACGATCCGCGCACCATCGTCACCACGAGCTACAGGGACGTCAGTTACCTGATCTACGCCGCGGACTGGTTCTATCCCGAGAACCGGATCGCGAACGACGTCCACATCGGGTTCGACGGGACCGACTGGCTGTTCACCGATCGCGCGGCCGGGATCGACGTCCGGGCAGGGTGCACCCGGGTCGACGAGCTGACCGTGCGGTGCCCGGATGAGTGGACGCACAGCGTCTACGTCTCCACGGCGGAAGCCGATGACATCCTGGACGCCCGCGAGGCGAGGGCCGATGGGGGATGGCTGGGCTTCGACCTCGGGCCGGGCGACGACCGGCTCCTGGGGGCCCCGGACGTCGTCGGCGGGACCGGTGGGCCGGGGGACGATCTGCTCAAGCTCGGGCGCGGCCGCGCGCTCAGCGTCGGGGGAGGCGACGGCGACGACGCAATCAGCGCGGGCGACGGCATGCACGACTTGCGCGGCGACGGGGGGGCCGACGCGATCGTGGCCGGCCCGGGGCGCGACTACCTCGACTGCTGCGGCGGGGATCGCGGCGACGACTACCTCGTGGGCGGCGCGGGCGACGACGAGCTCAACGCCAGGCGAGGCGCCGACGTCGCGCGCGGGGGCCCCGGGAACGACAGCCTCGACGGGACGGGCGACCACGGCGCCGTGGACATCCTCGACTGCGGCCTGGGCAACGACGAGGTGGCGCCGGGCCCCGGGGACGTGGTGCTCGCGAACTGCGAGCTCTTCTCGCAGGTCGTCGGCTGCGACTTCTATCCCGGGTGCGTCTCGACGGTGGTCCTCGTCGGCCGTGCGGCGGGCCGCCGCGTCGTTCTGGCGCGCAACAAGGCCCGCCACTACGACCAGACGGTCGTTTCCCTGAGCGTCAATCGCAGAGCGCTTCGGCGCGTGCTGGGCAAGGCGGGCAGGGCGCCGTTGACCGCCGTGATCGAGAGCCGCAGCATGGGCTTCCCGCGCACGCACCGTCGCACCCGCGCCTACGCGGTCGCCCGCCCGCGGAGCGTCGCCAAGGCGATGAGGAGGCATCCCGCCGCGCAGCGGCTGCGCGCGGTACGGTCTGCGGGGTGAGCGCGCACCTGGACGGACGGGTCTACGCGATCGCAGGCGCCGCAGGCGGCCTGGGGCCGACCGTCGCCCGCCGCCTCGCCGAGGCGGGCGCCGCGCTCGCGCTCACCGACCGGGTCGCGGAGGCCCTCGACGACGTCGTCGCCGGCCTCGGCCTGCCCGAGGAACGGATCGACGCGCGCGTGGTCGACCTGCTCGAGGAGCACGACACGAACGCCTGGGCCGACGCGGTGGCCGAGCGCTTCGGGCGCGTCGACGGCGTCGTGCACCTCGTCGGCGGCTACAAGGGCGGCGACCCGATCACGACGACCTCGCTCGGCGACTACACGTGGCTGCACGACCTGCTCGTCCGCACCCTGCAGCTCACCTCGCGCGCCTTCCACGACCACATCGCGCACCCGGGCGGGCGCTTCGTGCTCGTCTCCTCGACGCAGGCCCAGCGGCCGCAGGCGACCAACGCCTCGTATGCGGCCACCAAGGCGGCCGCCGAGACCTGGACGCTCGCGCTCGCCGACTCGCTGGCGCCGAGCGGGGCGACGGCGAACATCGTCGTCGTCAACGCGATCCTCACCCCGGCGATGCGCGAGCGCAACCCGGGCAAGGAGTACCCGGCCTTCACGCCCGCCGAGGACATCGCCGACGCGATCGCGTACCTGCTCTCCGACGCCGCCGCGAAGATGAACGGCGCGCGGCTCGAGCTGCACCCCTAGCGCCGGCGCCGCCCCGCGGGCCCGCGCTCCTGTAGAACCAGCCCGTGCGCAACTTCGCATCCGACAACCACGCGGGCGCGCACCCGGCCGTGCTCGAGGCGATGGCCGCCGCCAACGCGGGCCGGGCGGGCGCCTACGGGCACGACCGCTGGACCGAGCGCGTCGAGGAGCTCGTGCGCAGGCACTTCGGCCCCGACGCGCGCGGCTTCCCGGTCTTCAACGGCACGGGCGCCAACGTGGCCGCGCTAGACGCGCTCACGCGCGGCTACGAGGCGGTGATCTGCACCGAGGTCGCGCACCTGAACGTCGACGAGTGCGGCGCGCTCGAGCGGCTCACCGGGACCAAGCTCCTCACCGTGGCGACCGAGCACGGCAAGCTCGCCCCGGACGACGTCGCCCGCTGGGAGGCGCGCCGCGGCGACCAGCACCACCCGCAGCCCCGCGTCGTCTCGATCACCCAGGCGACCGAGCTCGGCACCGTGTACACGCCCGCGGAGACCCGCGCGATCGCCGACGCCGCCCACGAGCTCGGCATGCTGGTCCACATGGACGGCGCCCGGCTCGCCAACGCCGCCGCTTCCTTGGGCGCCTCGCTGCGCGAGCTCACCACCGACTGCGGCGTCGACGCGGTCTCGTTCGGGGGCACGAAGAACGGGCTCGTGCTCGGCGAGCTCGTCGTCTTCTGCCGGGCCGAGCTCGCCGCGCGCTTCGAGTACCACCGCAAGCAGCTCGGCCAGCTCGCCTCGAAGATGCGCTTCATCTCGGCCCAGTTCGAGGCGCTGCTCGGCGGCGAGCTCTGGCTCGAGCTCGCCAGGCACGCGAACGCGATGGCCGCCCGCCTCGCCGACGCCGTGCGCGACCTGCCCGGAGTCGAGATCGAGCACCCCGTCGAGGCCAACGGCGTCTTCGCCCGCCTGCCGCGCGCCGCGACCGAGCGGCTCCTGGCCGAGCTCGAGGGCGAGCCGCCCTTCTACGTCTGGGACGAGGCGACCGGGCTCGTGCGCTGGATGTGCGCGTGGGACACCGAACCGGAGGACGTGGACGCGTTCGCCGCGGCGGTCCGCGACGCGCTCACCGCCTAGCCCACGCGGAGGATCTTTCGCCGGGGTCCTTGCATAAGTGCGTGCGCTTCGCTAGCTTTGCGAGCCGCCAGCGGCAGGGGCAAGCTCTCCGCGCCCAGCGCGAGGGCTTGAGGTGGATCTGCCGGCGAAGGACGGCGTTGAGTTACGAGCTCAGGGGCGGATAGAACTTGACGGAGGAAGATCGCAGGCTGACTGATGGCGCGCTCACGCGCCGCGAGGCGATCCTGCACGGTGGAACCGGGCTAGTCCTGCTGTGCTCGTTCGACCAGCTCGCGGTGAAGTCGCGCCCGAACCCGAAGAAGACCGCGGCGTCGCGTCGGCGCGAGCTGACGGGCCTCTTTGACCCGTTCAAGCGCGACCTGCCGCGGCCGGCCGTAGCCGAGCCGGTCTCGACCGCGAACGGCGTCGACCGGTACGAGATCACCATGCAGGAGGGGACGGCCGAGATCCTCGAGGGTCTCGAGACCCCCATCCGCGGCTACGACGGCATGTTCCCGGGGCCCACGATCAGGGCGCGCAAGGGCCGCCCGGTCGTGGTCAAGCAGACGAACGAGCTCGACCACGAGACCATCGTTCACCTGCACGGGGGCGCCCAGGAGGAGGAGTCGGACGGCGCCCTGCACCGCTACTGGATCCAACCCGGCGACGACTACACGTACACGTACTGGAACCAGCAGGACCAGGCGACGCTCTGGTACCACGACCACATCCACGGCCGCACCGGCGAGCACGTCTTCGCCGGCCTCGCGGGCTTCTACATCCTGAGCGACGAGCTCGACGAGAAGCTCGGCCTGCCCCGCGGCCAGTACGACGTGCCGCTCGTGATCCAGGACCGCGCGTTCAACTCGGACGGCTCGTTCCGCTACGTGCGCAGCGTCGAGCCCGGCATGCACGCCGACACGATCCTGGTCAACGGGGCGATCGTCCCGCGCATGGCGGTGAAGCGCCGGATCTACCGCTTCCGCCTGCTGAACGGGTCGAACGCGCGCTGCTACCAGCTCCAGCTCGGCAACGGCCGCGAGATGTTCCAGATCGCGAGCGACGGCGGCCTGCTGCCGAAGCCGATCAAGCGCACCCAGATCCCGCTCGCCCCCGCCCAGCGCGCCGAGGTCCTAATCGACTTCCGCAAGTACGCGCCGGGCTCGAAGCTGATCCTGCGCAACAAGCTCGGCGACGCCACCACGAGCGCGGTGATGCGCTTCGACGTCACCAAGGGCGGCGGCCGCGAGCAGGCGCGGATCCCGAAGAAGCTGCGTCCCGCGGAGACGATCCCGAGCGCGTCGAAGGTGCGCGCGTTCGAGCTCACCTTCGAGGCGACGCCGACGCCGCGGTGGCTCATCAACGGCAAGGAGTACGACGAGAACCGCGTCGACGCCGATCCCAAGCTGGGGACCACGGAGTACTGGCGGTTCATCAACAACTCCGACCACCAGCACCCGATGCACCTGCACGCCTGCCACTTCCGCGTGATCGAGGTGAACGGCGTGCGGCCCCACCCGGCGGACCGGCACTGGCGTGACACGGTGAGCGTGCCGCCCCGCGGGCACGTGACGATCCAGCCGTACTTCAAGGACTACGCCGGTCAGTTCGTCTTCCACTGCCACACGCTCGAGCACGAGGACCAGTCGATGATGGGAAGCCTGGTGGTGCGGCCATGAAGCGCCGACTGCTTGCAATCGCCGCGACCGCGCTGGGCGCGCTCGCCCTCGGGCCCGCCGCCGCGCAGGCCGCGACCGAAGACGTGTACGCCATCGGCCTGAGCCTGGCGGAGTCCACCTGGGACAAGACCGAGGTCGAGCTCGAGGTCGGCGACACGATCCGCTGGATCTTCAACAGCAACCCGGACAACGGGCCGTACACCAACCAGCTCCACAACGTGTACCTGCACCCGGGCGTGGGCACCGGCAACCCGGCGATCTTCAGCTCGCCGGTCATCGTCAACCCGACGGACCCGCCGACGGTCTTCTCGTACACGTTCACCGAGCAGGGCGTGTACACGTACGTGTGCACCATCCACCCGGCCACGATGACCGGCACCGTCACGGTCGGCGACACGCCGGACGACCTCGAGCCGCCCACCACGACGGTGACGCTCGACCCGGAGAAGCCGCTCGGCGGCGTCTACGAGGAGGGCCCGGTCACGGTCGAGTTCACCGCCACCGACGGCGATGACGGCTCGGGCGTGGAGGCCACCGAGTACCGCATCAACGGCGGCGACTGGATCGAGCTCGAGAACACCGAGGGCGACGAGCCGTTCGTGAGCCAGTTCACCGTCACCGACGACGGCGAGTACTCGATCGCGTACCGCTCGCGTGACGCCGCCGGCAACACGGAGGCCACAAAGTACGAGTACTTCAAGATCGGCGAGGAGCAGACGGAGCCCGGCGTCTGGGAGGTCTTCGCGCGCGACGACGGCCAGCCGCCCACTGCGAACTACTTCTCGCCGAGCGTGATCGAGGACGCGACGATCGGCGACATCGTCCGGTTCCGCTTCGTCCAGGCGACGAGCCAGCACAACATCTGGATCAACCCGCCTGACGGCGACCCGTACGAGCTCGTGCAGATCGCGGCCCCGGGCGACCCCGACGCGGAGCTCGAGGCCGAGACGGCGGGCGTCTACGCGTACTACTGCACGCTGCACGGCGGCACCCCGGACGGCCTCAACGGCATGGCGGGCCGCGTGTACGTCGACACCGAGCCGGGCGACATCGTCCTGCCGCTGCCGAACGACACCGAGGCTCCCACCCAGTGGGAGGAGGACGTCGACGAGGTCCCGGTCCTGAGCAACGCGAAGGCGACCGGGCTCGTGGGCGGCGCGAAGATCAAGGTGCGCTCGTCGGAGGCCGCGCGCCTCACGGTCAAGTTCGTGAAGGTGCGCCCCGGCAAGAAGAAGGCCGTGAAGACAGTGCGCAAGCAGATCAGGGCCGGCAAGAACACGCTCAAGATCAAGGACAAGAAGCGCCTGGTCGCCGGCGTCTATCGACTGCGCCTCGTGGCGGTGGATAATGCGGGCAACCGCTCCGATTCCGTCACTGTGCAGACCCGCATCAAGTAATAGGCTGCACAGTCCCCATCCGTCACGGGAAAAGCAGTTCGCCGATTAAGCGACCTTTTTTTGACAGCCGAACTAAAGTCGAATAACTTTCGGCGCGAACTCGCCTGAAGGGCGAGTTTCCGCCGATTTCTGGGAGGAGGACTTGATCTCAGCACGCACCAACGGCCATGGGCCACCCCGCCGGGTACTCGTCGCAGGCGCGGGCGGCTTCATCGGGGGACATCTGGTCCGCGCTCTCCTGGAGCGCGGCGAGGCCGTGCGCGCCGTCGACATCAAGCCGACCGAGCGCTGGATGCAGCTTCACCCCGAGGCCGAGAACGTAGTCGCGGACCTGTCCCTGCGAGAGGCCTGCGAGGAGGCCGTCCAGGGCGTGGACCGCGTGTTCAACCTCGCGGCCGACATGGGGGGGATCGGCTTCATCTCCACCCACAAGGCCGACTGCATGCTCTCGGTGCTCATCAACACGCACCTTCTGCTGGCCGCCCGGGACGCCGGCGTGGAGCGCTACTTCTACGCGTCGTCCGCGTGCGTCTATCCGGCCGACCGCCAGGACAGCGCCGACGTGGTCCCGCTGCGCGAGGACCAGGTCTACCCCGCCATGCCCGAGGACGGCTACGGCTGGGAGAAGCTCTTCAGCGAGCGCATGTGCCGCCACTTCCGCGAGGACTACGGCCTCGACACCCGGGTGGGGCGGTACCACAACGTGTACGGGCCCCACGGCGACTACGACGGCGGGCGCGAGAAGGCGCCGGCGGCGATCTGCCGCAAGGT
>PKER01000031.1 GCA_002919115.1 bacterium | reverse complement strand
GCGGCGTCGTCGAGGTCGCCGTCGCGCCACGCGAGCGCGCCGCGCAGGAACGCCGGGAAGCACACCTTGCCGGTGAGCCCCTCGCGCTCGATCAGCTCGGCGGAGCGCTCCGCGCCGGCCTCCACCTCCGGCCAGCGCGAGCGGTGCAGCGCGAGCATCGCGAGCGCCCCGTGCAGCTCGACCTGCGAGGGGACGTCGCCGATGCGCTCGGCGAGCTCGAGCGCCTCCCCGTAGGCGGCTGCTGCCGCGTCGTAGTCGGCCTCGGAGGTCTCGAGGTGGTAGCCCAGGGCGAGCAGCGCGCGGATCGCCTCGGCGGGGTCCGACTCGCGCGCGAGCTCGACCGAGCGCTCGAGGTTCGAGCGCGCCTGGGCGAGGTCGCCGATGCGGCCGAACACGCGCCCGAAGATCCCGTGCGCGCGGGAGGCCGCGGCCGCCTCGCCGAGGCGCTCGGCGAGGCGCAGCGCCTTCTCGGAGGTGTAGATCGCGACCATGTTCTGGCCGGTGTGCATGTAGAGGGTCGCGGCCTCCTCGTAGAGGCGCACGAGCGCGAGCGAGGGCGGGCCGTCCTTGAGCATGTTGATCCCGCGCTGGTAGTGGGCGACCGAGCCCTCGCGGTCGCCCTTGTGCCACAGGCCGGCGCCGATCTTGCGGTGCAGGTCGCCCACCCGCTCCAGGTCCTCCTGGCCGCGGTGGTAGTCCAGGCACTCCTGCCACAGCTCGACGGCGCGGTCGATGCGCCCGAGCCGCAGGGCCACGTCGCCGAGCTTCTCGGCGATGCGGGCGCGGACGTCGGGGTGGGTGCACTCCTCGCCGTCGAGGGTGAGCGCCGTCTCGTAGTGGGCGAGCGCCTCGTTGTTCGAATACAGCGCGGCGGCGGCGTCGCCCGCCGCCTCGAGCGCGCGGTGGGCGCGGTCGTGGATGCGGTGGAGCTCGTCGGGCTCGAGGCGGGCGTCGATGCCGATCGAGGCCGCGCGCGCGAGGTGCTCGGCGACCATGCCGACCACGCCCTCCGAGCGGTCGGCGGCGCGGCGCTCGATGAACGCGCCGATCTCGGCGTGCTTGCGCGCCCGCACGGCCTTGGGCAGCGTGGAGTAGGCGACGTCGCGGATCAGCACGTGCTTGAACGCGTACTCGCTCTCGCCCGCGAGCCGGCTGCCGTCGCTCGGGACGATCAGCCCCTTTTCGGTGAGCGCGGCGATCGCGCGCTCGAGCTCGTTGGGGTCTGCGGCGGCGTCGGCGACCGCGCCCGCCCAGAAGCGCTGGCCGACGACCGAGGCGTGCTGGAGGAGCCTGCGCTCGGTGTCGGGGAGCGCGTCGAGGCGCGCCGCGAGCACGGCGTGGACCGTCTCGGGCAGGGGCGCGCCCGCGCCGCCGCCCTCGAGGATGCGGTTCACCATCTCCTCGGCGAACAGCGGGTTGCCGCCGGAGCGCTCGGCGACCTGGGCGACGGTGGCGGCGTCGAGGATGTCGCCGCCCTCGCCGATCAGCGTGGCCACGAGCCGTCGCGCGTCCTCGGCCGGGAGGGGCTCGAGCGCGAGCGTCGTGGTGTTGCGCCGCCCGGCGCCCCACGAGGGGCGGCGGTCGAGCAGCTCGTCGCGGGCCATGCAGATCAGCAGCACCGGGCCCTGCGTCCAGCGGGCGAGGTGCTCGACCAGGTCGAGCATGCCCTCGTCGGCCCAGTGGACGTCCTCGAGCGCGATCACGAGCGGGTGCAGCCGGGCCGCGCCCTCGGTGAGCGTGCGCACCGCGGAGAACAGCCGGGCGCGGTTCGCCTGCGGGTCGTCCTCGGACGGGCAGAGCTCGGCCGGGGGCTCGACGCCGAAGGCGCGCGCGATCGTGCCCGCGATGCGGTCGGCGTCGCGCCGCGCGTCGAGGGGCTCGAGCAGCTCGGCCACGCCCTCGCGCAGCTTGCGCCACGCGGTCTCGGCCGCGTCGGTGTCGACGATCTCGAACTGCTCGCGGACGATCTCGCCGAGCGCCCAGAAGGCGAGGCCGGACCCGTAGGCCGGGCAGCGTCCCACGCGCACGAGCGGGGGCGAGGGGTGGTCCACGAGCCGCGCGGCGACCTCCCGCAGAAGCCGGCTCTTGCCGACGCCCGCCTGGCCGACGACGGTGACCAGGTGCGGGCGGCCCTCGCGCACCACCCGCTCGTACAGGGAGACGAGCAGCTCCGACTCGTCCTCGCGGCCCACCAGGGGCGCCTCCGCGCGGCGGGCGCGGGGCCGGGGCGCGACGCGCACCGCCTCGAAGGCGGGGACGGGCTCGGACTTGCCCTTGAGCGCGAGGGGCTCGAGCGCCTCGTACTCGATCGCCCCCTCGGTGAGCCGGTACGTGGCCTCGCCGACCGTGACCGAGCCGGGGCGCGCCGCCGCCTGCAGGCGCGCCGCGACGTTCACCGGGTCGCCGATCACCGTGTAGCGGTCGCCCACCCGGCCGGCGAGCACCTCGCCGGAGTTGATCCCGACGCGCAGCGCGAACTCGACGTCGGCGTCGGCGGCGATGCGGGCGTTGATCTCGGGCATCGCGGCCTGCATCGCGAGCCCCGCCCGCACGGCGCGCTCGGGGTCGTCCTCGTGGGCGACCGGCGCGCCGAAGACGGCCATCACGTTGTCGCCGATGTACTTGTCGACCGTGCCGCCGAAGCGCACGACCTCCTCGCCCAGGCGGCGCAGCGCGCGGTCGACCAGCGACTTGAGCGCCTCGGGGTCCATGCGCTCGGCGACGGCGGTGTAGCCGGAGAGGTCTGCGAAGAGCACGGTCGCCTTGCGGCGCTCCTCCGGCGGCGCCTCGGCGCGCGCGGCCGGCGCCGGTGAGTCGGCGGGGGCGAGTCGCGCGCCGCAGTCGATGCAGAAGCGCGCGCCGGGCGGGCTCTCGGCCCCGCAGCTCGGGCACGTCGCGGAAAGCGGCGTGCCGCACTCCATGCAGAAGCGCGCGCGCCCGGGGTTCTCCGTACGGCAGCTCGCGCAGACGCGGGCCATGTACGGAGATTACGTGCGCGCCATCCCCGGCGGGTGCGACGCGTCACACAACGCAACGAACGCCCCACCCGGAACGGCCGACCCCACCGGGACGTTCAGCCCCGCCCCACCGGGACGTTCAGCCCTGGTCGTCGTTTTTCGACTACTACGGCTGAACGTCCGGGTCCCGCCGGGGGACGTTCAGCCCTGGTGTTCGTTTTTCGACGACCAGGGCTGAACGTTTGGTTTGGGGGCTGGTGTGCCGGCGGGGCTAGTCGATCGGGATGTCCTGCACGCGCGGGCCGTCGGCGTCCCCCTCGTCGTCGTCCAGGCGGGCGAGGTAGTGGTCGATCGCCGCGCGCAGCGTCATCAGCGCCTCGCGCTGGACGCCGTGCCACTGCTCGCGCAGCTCGGGGGTCGCGCTCGCGCGCAGGACGTCGGCCGCGCGGCAGATCGGGCAGAACTCGAGGCAGCGCGACTCGGCGCCGAGCGTGCCGAACAGGTTCGCGTAGGAGTGGGAGGCGCCGTGCGCGTCGCCCGGCTCGGGCTCAGGGTTGTGCGGATCGCGGTCCGGCATCGGCGAACGAGACCTCCAGCGCGCCGTCTTCGAGCCTCGCCCCGGACGGGTCTCGGCGGGCGAGCGCGGGCGGGAGGATGATAGTCCTGCGCTCCCGGCCGGCCGAGACCACGAGCTCGGATCCGACCTTCTTGAGCGAGACCTCCGAGCGCTCCGCGAACGGCACGCTGATCCGCACCCGCGCGGTCCCGTCGGGGCCCGTCGTGATCTCGCGCGGGAGCTCGTCGTGCATCACCTCGGCGGGCGAGCGCTCCCCGAAGAGCTCGTCGCCCAGGCGCTCCAGCATCTCCTCGCCGACCACCTCGGCCGCGAAGTAGCGGGCGCGCAGCAGCGGCACGGGGGCGAAGCCCTGCTCGACCTCGCGCAGGCGCTCGGCCTGCAGGCGCCGCCAGTCGCCGAAGTAGCCCTGCTCGAGCTCCGCAGGGAAGATGCGGTTCACGACGACCGCGTCGGTGAGATACCCGTAGAGGTTCAGGTAGGTGAACGTCCGCTGGGCCTCGCGGATCACCATCCGGTCGGGGTTCATCACGAGCCTGATCGAGGCGCGCTCGCGGTCGCGGAGGATCTCGTTCATCGCGATCAGGTTGCGCACCAGCCGGTGCACCTCATCGAGCGCGTCGGCCCCCGGCAGGTCCAGGTCGAAGAACGACTTCGCGACCGGGCGCGCCGCCGCCAGCATGCGGCCCTCGAGCGGGAAGACCTTCTCGAGCCACCACTGCGCGATCTCGGGGAACGAGAGCAGCCGCAGGGTCTCGCCCGTCGGCGCGCAGTCGACGATCACCACGTCGAACTCCCCGGACTCGACGTGGCGCTTGATCTGCAGCAGGCTGAAGAGCTCGTCCATGCCCGGCGGGACCGTGAGCTCCTCCGCGGCGATGTCCATCACGCCGCGGTCGACCAGCACGCGGCCCAGCCAGCGGCGCATCTCGGCCCAGTGCGCCTCCATCTCGCGCTGCGCCTGCACCTCCTGGCCCCACAGGTTCTCCCGGACGGGCGTGGGATCGGCGCCGAGCTCCCCGCCCAGGGAGTCCGACAGGCTGTGCGCGGGGTCGGTGGAGAGGACGACCGTCCGCAGCCCCTCGCCCGCACAGCGCAGGGCCGACGCGGCGGCGACCGAGGTCTTGCCGACGCCGCCCTTCCCGGTGTAGAGGATGGTTCGGGGGCGGGCCAATTGGGAACCAAAGCGGAGCGTATCGCGGGGACCCGGGGCGTACAGAAGCCACCGGCCGCCGCGATACGCTGCGCAATCGGTCTATCCCACTTGAAAGGACGAGTTTTCTTGAAGAAGAGCCGTTTTACGCTCCTCGCCCTTGTCCTCGCGCTCGCTGCCGCGGCCGTTGCGGCCTGCGGGGGCGATGACGAAGGCGACGGAGATCCCGCCGATCTCCTACGCACCGCGCTCACCGAGGCGCAGAACATTGAGAGCGCCGTCATGGACCTCAGCATCGACGGCAAGCTCGAGGGCGACCAGGGCGGTGAGTTCAGCCTGAGCGTCTCCGGCCCGACCGTCTCCGGCGGCGAGAACGACATTGGCTCCGCCGATCTCGACGTGAGCGCCAGCGCGAGGATCGCGGGCCTGGGCGCGCTCACGGGTGGCAACGAAGAGCTCTCGATCGAGGGCGGTCTCGTGATCGTCGATCAGAAGCTCTACGTCGAGTACGAGGGCGAAACCTACGTGGTCGACGAGAACACGTTCGAGCGGATCGCGCCCGGCGTCGGACAGGTGCTCTCCGCCGGCACGACCCGGGTCGAAGACGACCAGATCGACCAGTTCATCGAGAACCTGAGCGATCTGTCCAACGAGGGCACGGAGGACGTCGAGGGCGTCGAGGCCACGCACATCTCGGGCCAGCTCAACGCAGACGGGCTCAAGGCGCTCGCGGAGTCCGAGGGCGAGACGCTCCCCGACGACATCGACCTCAGCGAGCTCGACCCGCTCCAGTTCGACATGTGGATCGGCACCGAGGACAACCTCATGCGCCGCATGGAGATGGGCGTCCAGATGGACGCGCCCGAGGAGGCGCAGAACGAGGGCGTCGATTCGCTCGACTTCTCGATGTCGGTCACGCTGAGTGACGTCAACGAGCCGCAGACGGTCGAGGCGCCGAAGAACGCGAAGCCCATCGACGATCTGCTCGGCGGCCTGGGCGAGCTGTTCGGCCCGATGAGCTTCTCGTTCTCCACCGGCGAGCAGGACCTCCTCGACCCCGACGCGGCGGGCGGCGGCAAGGGCAACAACGGCGGAGGCGGCGGGAACGGCGGCGCGCCCTCGCCCGAGGAGATGGCCCAGTGCCTCGAGGACGCCGGCAACGATCCCGAGGCGATCGAGGCCTGCTTCACCGGCTAGCCGCGCCCGCGATCCGGCTTACGCGAGGACTCCGGCCTGCGCCGGGGTCCTCGCGCGTCGTCGGGTAGTTTTCCGCACCCCCTCATGCGCTTTCTGTTCTCCGCACAGGGCTGGCCCTACCTGCTCGCGCCCTTCATCCTGGTCGCGGTCCTGCTGGAGTTCGCCTTCCACGCGGATCCGGTCCTGATCTTCGTCTCGGCGGCGCTCGGGATCATCCCGACGGCGGCGCTCATGGGCCTTGCGACCGAGGAGCTCGCGGCGCGGGCGGGCCCTGGGATCGGCGGCTTCCTGAACGTCACGCTGGGCAACGCCGCCGAGCTGATCATCGCGGTCTTCCTGCTCGCCGAGGGCCTGCAGGAGGTCGTCAAGGCGTCGATCATCGGGTCGATCCTCGGCAACCTGCTCCTGGTGCTCGGCCTTGCGATGTTCGTCGGCGGACTCGGCCGCTCGCGCCAGTCCTTCAACCGCACGGCGGCCACGGCGCAGGCGGCGATGCTCTTCCTCGCGGTCGCCGCGCTGATCATGCCCGCGATCTACGCGCTCATCCAGGGCGGCGGCCTGCCGGGCGTCGAGGAGGTGATCCACGACTACGGCTCCGACCTCGAGGAGCTCTCGCTGGGCGTCGCCATCGTGCTCGGGATCACCTACGTGGGCGGGCTGATCTTCTCGATGCGCACCCACCGGGACGTGTTCAACCCGGTCGCCCACGGCGCGGAGGACGCGGGGCACCACGCGACCCACGGGTGGTCGGTGAAGCGCTCGCTCGCGATGCTCGCCATCGCGGGCGTCGCCGTCGGGCTCGTCTCCGAGATCCTGGTCGGGTCGATCTCCGAGGCGGCCGAGTCGATCGGCATCTCCGAGTTCTTCGTCGGCGTGATCGTCGTCGCCGTGGTGGGCAACGCGGCCGAGCACTGGGTCGCGGTGCTCGCGGCGCGCAAGGACAAGATGGACCTCGCGGTCAACATCGCGATCGGCTCGGCGGCCCAGATCGCGCTGTTCGTCGCGCCCATCCTTGTGCTGCTCTCGTTCGTCATCGGCCCTGGCCCGATGCCGCTCGTCTTCAACGGGTTCGAGCTCGGCGCCGTGCTGATCGCGGTGCTGATCGGCGCGTACGTGACGCAGGAGGGGGAGTCGAACTGGTTCGAGGGGCTGCAGCTCCTCGCGGTGTACGTGGTGTCGGCCCTGGCGTTCCTCTACGCCTGACCCTGGGAAGGAAGGAACGGACGTGGGCGGATTCCTGCTTCTCCTGGCGAGCTTCGCCGTCATCCTGGCGGGCGCGCTGATCTTCACCAACGCCGTCGAGTGGGCGGGGAACCGTCTCGCGCTCGGCCAGGGGGCAGTCGGCTCGCTGCTCGCCGCGGTGGGCACGGCGATGCCGGAGACGCTGATCCCGATCGTGGCGGTCATCGGCGGCGCCGAGGGCTCCGGCGACGTCGCGATCGGGGCGATCATCGGCGCCCCGTTCCTGCTCGCGACGATCGCGATGGCGCTCGTGGGGGTGTCCGCGCTGCTCTACCGCCACCGCCGGGAGCAGGGAACCAACCTGCGCGCCCACGCGCCCACCCTCGAGCGCGACCTCGTCTTCTTCCTCCTCTTCTTCGGGCTCGGCGTGCTCGTGGGCGCGATCAACGTGCCGACCGCCGTCCAGATCCCGCTGGTCGCGCTCTTCGTGCTCGCCTACGCGTTCTACGTGCGGCGCACGCTGCTGGAGGGCGGCGAGGTGCAGGACGTCGAGGAGATCGGCCCGCTCATCATGGATCGCCTCGGCGACCGCACGAACCCTCCCGGCAGGCTGATCGTGATCCAGCTCCTGGTGGGCCTCGTCGCGATCGTCGGCGGCGCCCACCTGTTCGTGGAGGAGCTCTTGCACTTCGCCGAGGACGTCGGCGTCGACCCGCTCGTGCTCTCGCTGATCCTGGCCCCGCTCGCCACCGAGCTGCCGGAGAAGGCCAACAGCTTCTTCTGGGTGCGCGACGGCAAGGACTCGCTCGCGCTCGGGAACATCACCGGCGCGATGGTCTTCCAGTCGACGATCCCGATCGCGTTCGGGCTCGCGCTCACCGAGTGGGACCTCGACAAGTTCGCGGTCGCCTCCGGCGTGCTCGGCCTGCTGGGCGGCATCACCGCCTACTTCGCGCTGCACCGCGCCGGGCGATTCCGCTGGCCCGCGATCGCCGTGTGGGCGGGCCTGTTCACGACCTTCCTCGTCTATGTCGCGGCGGCCGGCTGATCGCGGGTTCCGGTGCGGGTAGGGTGGCCGCGTCGATGAGCGATTACGGGCGTGACCTAGCCTACATCCACGACGCTGGCTTCCTCGACTTCGCGCGTGACGCGACGCCGAGCGTGATCGCGACGCTGCGCGCCGCGGGCATCGAGGACGGCCTCGTCGTGGAGCTGGGGTCGGGCAGCGGGGAGACCGCCGCCGAGCTGACCGACGCGGGCTACGACGTGTTGGGCATCGACCAATCGCGCGCGATGGTCGAGCTCGCGCGCTCGCGTGCGCCCAGGGCGCGCTTTCGGGTCGGTTCCTGGCACGAGGCGCGGATCCCGCCGTGCGCGGCGGTGATCGCGCTCGGCGAGGTGCTCGGCTACGTGGGCGCCGCCAGGGGCACGAAGGCCGAGTGGCGCGCTCTGCTTGAGCGGGTGCACGCTGCGCTGCCGCCAGGAGGGTTCTTCGTCTTCGACCTCGCGGTGCCCGGGGGCGTCCCCGGTGGCGAGCTGCAGAGCTTTCGCACCGGCGAGGACTGGGCGATCATG
>PKER01000356.1 GCA_002919115.1 bacterium | reverse complement strand
CCGACTCAGGAGAACGAATGGCCGGCAAGCTCCCCGACGTAACCGACGCCAACTTCCAGAGCGAGGTCCTGGAGTCCCAGGAGCCCGTGCTCGTGGACTTCTGGGCGCCGTGGTGCGGGCCGTGCCGGATCGTCCACCCGATCCTCGAGGAGATGGCCGAGGAGCGCGACGACGTGCGCATCGTCAGCCTCAACGTCGACGACAACCAGCAGACGGCGGCGCGCTACGAGGTCCTCTCGATCCCCACGCTGATCCTCTTCAAGGACGGCGAGGAGGCCAAGCGCATCGTCGGCGCGCAGCCCAAGCGCCGCCTCGAGGCGGAGCTCGACCCCGCCCTCGCGGCTTAGCCGCGCGCGGCCACTAGCGCCGCGCCCGCAAGAGCTTTCCGGGTCCGCCGGGCTTGACCGCGCCCGGCGGACCTGGGAGAGTGCCTCCCATGAGGCGGGGGGCTCGACTCGCTCCACTGGCGGTCCTGGCCGCGGCGTTGACGATGTTGGTCGTCGGTATCGCCGAGGCCAAGCCCCGGCTTGCCCGCACGTTCAAGCTGACCGGCCAGCCCGGCCAGATCGCCGTCGGCCCCAAGGGCGCCGCCTGGGTCGTGCTCAGCGGCAGCTCGGCCGGCAATGACATCGCGAACATCACGCCGCGCGGCGCCGTCAATGAGTACGACCTGGGTGTGAACCCGGTCGGCATCGCGCTCGGGCCGGACGGGGACATCTGGGTGACGCACCCGGCGGGGGTCACCGAGATCGACCGAACCGACCCCACCGATACGACCACCCACACGATCGCCGCGATCGGCCAGCCGCAGGAGATCACCAAGGGCCCGGGCGGCAGGCTCTGGACGGCGAGCGGGAACGAGCTCATCTCGTTCGACCCGGCCAACCCGGCGGGCTTTGCGACCCAGGATCTCGGGCTGAACACGAGCGCCCGCGGCATCGCCGCCGCGAAAGGGAAGGTATGGGTCGCCGACTTCAACGACGGGAAGATCCTGCGCGTCAGCCCCGGCGGCGCGATCAAGCGCTTCGACGTGGGCGGCGGGCCCCAGGACGTGGCCAGCGGCGCGAAGGGCCGCATCGCGTACACGAATCAGGGCACCAACCCGCACACCGTCGGGCGCATCGTCGGCAAGCGGGTCCTGCGAAAGCGCGTTCCGGACACCGACCCGTTCGGCATCGCCTTCGCCGCCGGCAACTGGTGGATCGCCAACTTCGCCTCGCACGACCTGACCATCCTGAGCCCGAAGGGGAAGATCCGGAAGTTCCGCAAGCTCCCCAACAACAGCGGGCCGCGCTATCTGGCGAAGGGCAAGGGCCGCACGCTCTGGGTCGGACTTGAGACCCGCGAGCGGGTCGCGCTGATCAAGGGCCTCTAGGGCCCGGAGGCGCGCCCGGCCCCGCCCGCGACTCGCGGGGCGGGGCCGTTCGCTTAGGACTTCCGGTTAGACGGCGGGGTTGGTCTCAGCGACGGTGCCGTCGGTCGCGCCGCCGTGAAGCTCGCGCAGGCGGAAGTAGAGGACCGCGGTGATGATCGAGACGTACGGGTAGGCCAGCACCGCGACGGCGATCAGGACGATCACGCCGACCACCGGCGCCGCGGCCACCAAAAGCGCGCCGATCACCCCGACGGCCACGTAGATCGCGAGCACGATCAGGCCGACGGCAAGGATCCGCATCCGGTTGCCGCGGGTGAGGTCGGAGCTGCGCGAGAGGGCGTCGAAGACCCCACGTTCCTCGACCACGAACGCCGGCACCGCGGCGATCCACATCAGCGCCAGGATGACCCCCGGCACGATCAGCAGCACCAGGCCGATGGCGACGCCGATGCCGATCACCAGCTGCAGCGCGATGAGCGGCAACAGGCGCGGCAGCACCGAGCCCAGTACCTCGCCGACGGACTGATCGACGCGGCCGTCGGCCTCGACGTCCTGGACGATCCGCACGATCGAGCCGATCAACCAGGCGCCGACCGCGAGGTTGATCAGGCTGCCCAGGAACTGGAGGCCGCTGTCGTCACCGAGCAACGCGACGATGATCGACGACGGCACCATCAGGATCAGGGCGACCAGCCACACCGTGCCGAAGCAGCGCTTGTAGATGTCGGTCGTCTTCTCGAAGACGCCACCGATATCGAGGTGGGCGGCTGCTCCGCTTCCGTTAGTCATCTCTCCTCCTTTGTGCACTTGGGGCACTCAACGGGCGGCGCGTCCATGCGCGTACGCGGCCGGATTCTCCGGTACCCGTTCACGCAAAGGCGCGAAAACCCTGCCCGCGGGCGGAAATGCCCGCGGGCGCTCATCGCGCGCCGCGCCCCTCCCTCTTCTTGGCGATGCGCTCGTAGGCGCCGATGTCGGGCTTGCGGTCACGCTTGCGACCGCGCTGGTCCCGCTTCGGCGCGTCCCGCCCCGCCTTGCCCAGCGCGGGGCTGCCGGGCAAAAGCGCGATCGTCTTGGTCGGCCCGCCATTGGCCTTCAGCGGGCCGATGCGGACCTGCGCGCGCACCAGGTCGCCCGCGGCGGTGAAGTTCGGGCAGTCGCTCGCGTCGCTCAGCAGGTTGTTGCCTCCGGACGTCAGGGTGCCGCCCGTGACCACGCACCCGGGCCCCGCGACCACCGCCGAGTTGAGGGCGAGCAGGACGTTGTCGGCGCGCAGCGTCCCGGAACTGACCGCGAACCCGCCGCCTTGGACGGCGGAGTTGCGTGCGATCGTGACGGCGTTGAGCCGCACGTCGCCACCGTCCGCGATCAGGGCGCCCCCGAAGCTGTTGGCAGTTTCGTTCCCGGCGAGGGTCGAGTTGACGATCCGCAGATCCCCGCCGGCCTGGTGGTGGATCCCGCCGCCGGGCAGGGTCGAAACGCGGTTCCCGCTGATCGTCGAGCCCGTGATCGACAGCGAGCCCGTCCCGCTGGTCCGGATGCCGCCCGCGTTGGCGCCATCGCCGCCGTTGCCCGCGATCGTCGACCGGTCGATCCGGCCCTCGCCGAAGTCGGTCAGGAACACCCCGCCGTCCGCGTTGCGCAGGACCTTCGACCGCGCGAGGCTCAGGGAGGGGGAGCTCAGGACCCGGATACCCACGTGGTTGCGGACGACGGTCGCGCCTTGCAGCACGAGCGGGCTCGCTTCGACGTGGACGCCGACGTCTAGGGACCGCCGCACTACCAGCCCGCGCCCGCTCACGCGGCCGCTGCCGTTGGAGAAGAGCCCGGTGCGGTTCTGCTCGAAGACGGCGCCGAAAGCGTTCACGCCCCCGGGTCCCGTCTCGGAGACCCCAGCGATGCCGTTGCGTAGCGCGCGCCCGCGCTTGAACGAGATGCGACCCTCCTCGCTCTCGAAGAGCCCCGTCTGGCCCTGATCGCGTACGCGTGCGCGGTCGGCGAGGACGGAACCCGACCCGTTCTCGACGACGCCGAAGGCGGCGTTGGGGCCGATCCGGGCGCCTTGGGCGAGCACGTCGCCCTGGTCGAACTCGGTCACCCCGTTGACGCCGTTGTCCGCGGTCGAGCCGCCGCGGAGGTCGACCCGCCCGGGGCCGCTCTCGGTCGCGCCGTGCGAGGAGTTCCCCTCCAGCGTGGCGCCGCGCGCCAGGATCGAGCCCCCGTCCCACTCGCTGAGGCCGTGCACGGCGTTCCGCCGGGCGACCGCACGCCCCGCCCGCAGGTGGCCGTCACCCGACTCGGTCACGCCCAGCCCGGCGTTCGCCACGGCGTGCCCGCGGTAGAACCGGAGGCTGCCCGGCCCCGACTCGGCCATGCCGAGCCCGGCGCTGCGCACCACCCGGGCGCGCGTGGCGAGCAGGCTGCCTCCGTCGGACTCCAGCACGCCGTTGCCGCCGTTGTCGATCACCTTGGCGCGGTTCGCCCGCAAATCGCCGTCGCCGGCCTCGGAAAGGGCGGTGCCCGCGTTGTTGCGGGCCGTGCCCCCGACGAAGGACAGGTTGCCGCCCTCCGCCTCGGTCAGCCCCGAAACCCCGTTGTTTTCGACCACCGTCGCGTCCGCGACGAGGTTGCCGAGGCCGGACTCGATCAGCCCGCCCCGGCCGTTGCCGTGCACCCGCGAGCGCTTGAGCACAAGGGAGCCCGGGCCCTCCTCGCTCACGCCCTCCCCGGGGTTCGGGCCGACCACGACCCCGGAACCGGTGATCCCGCCGGCGCCGGCCTGCGAGATCGCCGCGGCGAACGCGCCGCTGCCGTCCCTGACCGAGACGCCCCGCAGGACGAGGGTTGCGTCGGTGGCACGGATGCCGCTCCCCTCGCCCAGGGGGTTGCCGTTGCGGACCCCGACCCGCGTGAGCGTCGTGCGCGCGAACACGTCGAAGGCCCTGTCCAGGCCAGCGGCGTCCACGACCGCCCGCCGCTTGCCCGAGGCCCTGATCTCGACGCGGTCGCGCACGTCGAGGTCGCCCAGGGCCGCCTCGTCCTCGCCGCGCCCCGCGATCGCGAGCGTGTGCGCTCGCCCGCTGCGCAGCACGATCACGTCGGCGCCGGCTCGCCGGTTCGCCGCGATCAGCGCCTCGCGCAGCGTGCAGTCCGCGGCGGTGCACCCGTCGGGCTCGTGGTCCGCGCCGGTGGTGACCTTGAACGTCTTCGCCGCGGCGGCCGGAGCGAGGGCGCACGCGGCCGCGAGCACGGCAACGACCACCCCTGCGATCGTCCTCGCCCGCGTTCCCACGCCGGTCCCGCGCATCGGCGGGTGCAAGTCTCACCGAGGCGGGCGGCTCATGTCAAGGCTCGGTAGGCTGCGCGTCGCTATGCCTTACATCCACATTCACTGGTACGAGGGCCGCTCGGACGAGCAGAAGCTCGAGATCGCCCGCCGCATCACCGACGCGCTGGTCGAGGTCGGCAAGACGCCGCGCGACCACGTCTGGATCCGCTTCGAGGACACCAAGAAGTCGGACTGGGTGATGGGCGGCGAGCAGCAGGGCTGAGCTCGTCCGGGCTCAGCCCGCCCGCTCGACCGCGATCCGCAGTTCGCTGCCCTCGATCGTGACGGCGGCGCCGTCGGCGCCGCCGTAGGAGACGCTCGTCGCCAGCGTCTCGCCCGCGACGTACTCCTCGTGGGCCCGGGCGGCCTCCAGCAGCTCCGCGTCGCCCGCCAGCCGCAGCTCGATGCGGTCGGTGATCTCCAGCCCCGCCTGCTTGCGGGCGTTCTGGACGGCGTGGACGACCTCGCGCGCCAGGCCCTCGCGGCGCAGCTCGTCGTCGAGCTCGAGCGCGAGCGCGACCGCGCGGCCCGCCTCGGACTCGACCTCGTAGCCCTCGAGGGGCTCCATCACGAGCTGCAGGTCGTCGGGGGCGAGCTCGTGCTCTGAGCCCTCGACGTTGATGCCCACGGGCCGGCCCTCCTTGACCGCCGCCGCGACGCCGTCGGCGTCGAGCGACTCGACGGCCTTCGCCACCTGCGGCATGAGCTTGCCGAAGCGCGGCCCGAGGGTGCGGTAGTTGGGCTTGACGCGGTAGCTGACGAGCTCGGCCTCCTCGGAGACGAACTCGAGCTCCTTGACGTTGAGCTCGGCGCGGACGATCTCGCCGAGGCGCTCGATCTCCCGGCGCTCGTCCTCCGTAGCGACGATCACGGCGCGCCGCAGCGGCTGGCGCACCTTGACCTTCGCGGCGGCGCGGGCGGCGCGGCCGAGCTCGATGGCGCGCAGCGCGGCCTCCACGCCGGCCTCGAGCTCCTCGTCGCGCAGGGCCTCCATGGGCTCGGGGTAGTCGCAGAGGTGCACGGAGTCGGGCGTGCCCTCGGGGGCCTCGCCGTCGCCGGCCGTGAGGTTCGTGTAGATCTCGTCGGCGACGAAGGGGGTGAACGGGGCGAGCAGCTTGGCGACCTCGATCAGGCAGTGGCGCAGCGTGGCGAGCGCGGCGCGGTCGCCGTCCCAGAACCGGCGGCGGTTGAGGCGCACGTACCAGTTCGAGAGCTCGTCGACGAAGTCGGCGATGGCGCGGCCCGCGGTGGTGCAGTCGAAGTCGTCGAGGCGCTCGATCACCCGCGCCGTCGTGCCCTGCAGCCGCGAGAGGATCCAGCGGTCGAGGTCGGTCCCGGCCTCCGAACCGGCGCCCGCGGCGGGCGGCTCCGCGCCGAAGTCGGCGGGCCCAAGGCCCTCCGCGTTCGCGTACAGGACCCAGAACGAGTACGTGTTCCAGAGCGTGAGCAGGAACTGGCGGACGGACTCACCGACCGTGTCGCTGGAGAAGCGGTAGCCCGCCCACGGCTGCTGGGCGGTGAAGTAGTACCAGCGGAACGCGTCGGCGCCGTGCTCGTTGAAGACCTGCCAGGGGTCGACGACGTTGCCGCGGCTCTTCGACATCTTCTGGCCCTCGGGGTCGAGGATCAGGCCGAGGCAGACGCAGTTGAGGTAGCTCGTCTGGTCGAAGACGAGGGTCGAGACGGCGAGCAGCGAGTAGAACCAGCCGCGGGTCTGGTCGATGGCCTCGCAGATGTAGTCGGCCGGGAAGCGCTCGGCGAACAGCTCCTCCCCCTCGAAGGGGTAGTGGAACTGCGCGAAGGGCATCGAGCCCGAGTCGTACCAGGTGTCGATCACCTCGCTGACGCGCCGCATCTCGCCGCCGCACTTCTCGCAGCGCAGCACGACGTCGTCGATGTAGGGGCGGTGCAGGTCGTCGGGAACCTCGCCGCCGCGCTCGCGCAGGTCGGCGATCGAGCCGGCGCAGAACATCTCGTCGCAGCCGGCCGACGTGCACTCCCAAACCGGCAGCGGCGTGCCCCAGTAGCGCTCGCGCGAGAGCGCCCAGTCGATGTTGTTCTCCAGCCACTTGCCGAAGCGGCCGTGCTTGATGTGCTCGGGATACCAGCCGATGCGCTCGTTCTCGGCCAGCAGGCGGTCGCGCACCTCGGTGGTGCGGATGTACCAGCTCGACTTCGCGTAGTAGAGGAGCGGCGTGTCGCAGCGCCAGCAGTGAGGGTAGGCGTGCTCGTAGTCCTCGGAGCGGAACAGGCGGCCCTTGCGCTCGAGCGCCTCGATGATCTCCGGGTTGTGCTGGAAGACGAGCTTGCCCTGGAAGTCGGGCACGCGCTCGTCGTAGGTGCCGTCCGGCTTGACGGGGTTCTGCAGCGTCATCCCGTAGCGCTGCCCGAGCTGGAAGTCGTCCTCGCCGAAGGCGAGCGCGGTGTGTACGAGGCCGGTGCCGTCCTCGGTGGTCACGAAGTCGCCGAGCAGCACGGAGTGGCCGTGCGGGCCGAAGTCCTCGCCCTTGATGTAGTCAAAGGGCGCCTCGTATCGCACCCCCTCGAGCGCGGAGCCGGGGAACGAGGCGTGCTCGGTCCAGCCCTCGCCCAGGACCCGGTCGGCGAGCGCGCGGGCGACGATCACGATCTCATCGGAGCCGGCGATCTGGGCGCGCACGTACTCGATGTCCGCGCCGACCGCGACCGCGGCGTGCGAGATCAGCGTCCAGGGCGTCGTGGTCCAGACGAGCAGGTTGTCGCCGGCCTCGATGGGAAGCTCGCTGCCGTCCGGCACCTCGGTGACCGGCAGCCGCACGTACACCGAGGGGTCGACCACGTCGCGGTAGCCGAGCGCGACCTCGTGCGAGGAGAGGGCCGTGCCGCAGCGCGGGCAGTAGGGCACGACCTTGTGGCCGCGGTAGAGGCGCCCGTCGTCCCAGATCTTGCGCAGCGACCACCAGACCGACTCGATGTACTCGTTGGTGAGCGTGACGTAGGGGTCGTCGAGGTCGATCCACATGCCGACCCGCTCGGTCATGCGGTTCCAGTCCTCGACGTAGCGGAAGACCGACTCGCGGCAGCGGCGGTTGAACTCCGCGATGCCGAACGCCTCGATCTCGTCCTTCGACGAGATGCCCAGCTCCTTCTCGACCTCGAGCTCGACGGGGAGGCCGTGGCAGTCCCAGCCGGCCTTGCGCGGGACGTTGTAGCCGCGCATCGCCTTGTAGCGCGGGTAGATGTCCTTGAAGACGCGCGAGAGCACGTGGTGGGAGCCCGGCCGGCCGTTCGCGGTGGGCGGCCCCTCGAAGAAGCTCCAGGTCTCGGCGTCGGCGCGGAGCTCGAGCTGGCGCCGGAAGGTCTGGCGCTCGCGCCAGCGCTCGAGGATGCGCTCCTCAAGCTCGGGAAAGCTCTGCTTGGGGTCTACTGGGCGAAACGCTGGCATAGGGCGCCTGATTCTGACAAGTGGCGCGCGCAGCTATGCGCCCCGCCGCTCCCGCCGGCCCCCGACCGTGCGAGAACCTTGCTCATCGCATCGGAATCGCACGCTCGGCGGGAGGGTGGTGGAGGCGGCTCAACGCGGCCCGCCGCTGTGAGCTTGGCGGTCGCGGCTACGACCGCTGCTTGGGCCGGGCGCGGCGGATCACCTCGCAGCCCACGGTGGTGTCGCCCGGGCCGACGCGCGCGATGTCGTAGCCGGGCCCGCAGTCGAGCGTGTCGCGACCGGGCCCGCCACGCACGAGATCCGGGCCGACGCCGCCGCGCGCGGCGTCGTTGCCCCGCGAGCCGGTGATGACGTCGGCGCCCGCGCCGCCGCGGAGGCAGTCCGCGCCGCCGAAGCCAAAGATGAGGTCGTCGCCGCCCATCCCGAGGATCAGGTCGCGCCCGGGAGTGCCGTCGAGCTCATCGGGGCCCATCGTCCCCTTGAACGGGACCTCGGGGGCGGCGATGCACACGTCCGGGACGCCGAGGATCTCGAACGCCCGCTGGGCGGCGGCCTCGTTGCCCACGTCGTCGCGCTGCGTGACGCGCGCCGTGTAGCGGCCGGGCGCAAGCGTCTCGGGCTGTGCGCTGTACGCGCCGGACCCCGGTGAGACCGGC
>PKER01000352.1 GCA_002919115.1 bacterium | reverse complement strand
CCGGCCATGTCGATCTCGTTGTCGAAGTGGCCGATGTTGCCCACGATGGCCTGGTGCTTCATCCGCTGCATGTGCTCGACGCGGATGACGTCGCGGTTGCCGGTTGCGGTGATGAAGATGTCTGCCGTCTCCACGACCTCCTCCAGCGTGCGGACCTCGTAGCCCTGCATCGCCGCCTGGAGGGCGCAGATCGGGTCGATCTCGGTGACGATCACGCGGGCGCCCTGGCCGCGCAGCGACTCCGCACAGCCCTTGCCGACGTCCCCGTAGCCGCACACGACGGCGGTCTTGCCGCCGATCATCACGTCGGTGGCGCGGTTGATGCCGTCGATCAGCGAGTGGCGGCAGCCGTAGATGTTGTCGAACTTCGACTTGGTGACCGAGTCGTTGACGTTGATGGCGGGGAACAGCAGCTCACCGTTCTGCTCGTACTGGTAGAGCCGCATCACGCCGGTGGTCGTCTCCTCGGTGACGCCCTTGATGCCGGCGGCCATCTTCGTCCAGCGCTGCGGGTCCTCCTCGAGCGAGCGCTTGAGTAGCCGCAGGATGATCGCCATCTCCTCGTTCTCGGCGGTGCTCGGGTCGGGCACGGCGCCCGCGCGCTCGTACTCGACGCCCTTGTGGACGAGCAGCGTGGCGTCGCCGCCGTCGTCGAGGATCATGTTCGGGCCCTTGCCGTCCGGCCAGGTGAGGGCCTGCTCGGTACACCACCAGTACTCCTCGAGCGTCTCGCCCTTCCAGGCGAACACCGGGATGCCGCGCGCGGCGATCGCGGCCGCGGCGTGGTCCTGGGTCGAGAAGATGTTGCACGACGCCCAGCGCACCTCCGCGCCGAGCGCGACGAGCGTCTCGATGAGCACCGCGGTCTGCACCGTCATGTGCAGGGAGCCGGTGATCCGCGCACCCTTCAGCGGCTGCGAGGGCGCGTACTCCTCCCGCGTCTTCATCAGCCCCGGCATCTCGTGCTCGGCGAGCGTGATCTCCTTGCGACCGAACTCGGCGAGCGAGATGTCGGCGACCTTGTAGTCCTGAGCGGCGGCAGTCGTCGTCATGCGTCTCCTCGAAACTCGTGAATTGGTGCCCGGTTACCCCCAGCCGGGGCTTGGGCAATGGTAAACGTCACGATCTGCGGCCGAGCCGCATGGAAACCCCGTACGCCTCGGGGCAATAGCCTTGCGACCGAGTTATGAAGGCGATGGTCATGGCGGCGGGCCTCGGCACGCGTTTGCGCCCGCTCACCTACGAAGTTCCGAAGCCGATGGTACCGGTCGCCAACCGGCCCGTGATCGAGCTGATCCTGAGGCTGCTCGCGACGCAGGGCTTCGACCAGGTGATTTCCAACCTGCACTGGTTCCCGGACACGATCCGCGCCCGGCTGGGCGACGGCTCGCGGCTCGGCGTCGAGCTCACCTACTCGTACGAGCCGAGCCTGCTCGGGACGGCGGGCGGGGTCCGCAACGTCCGCGACTACTTCGGCGACGAGCCCTTCATCGTCATGGCCGGCGACGCGCTCACCGACATCGACCTGCGGGCGCTCGCCGACGCGCACCGGGCCAACGACGGGGTCGCCACCCTCGCCGTGAAGCGCGTCCGGGACCCGCGCGAGTACGGCGTGGTGATCACCGGCTCCGACGGGCGCATCCAGGGCTTCCAGGAGAAGCCCGACCCCGCCGAGGCGCTCTCGGACCGCGCCAACTGCATGATCTACGCGCTCAGCCCGGAGATCTTCGACTACTTCCCCGACGACGAGGTCGTCGACTTCGCCCTCGACGTGTTCCCGGCGCTGCTCGACCACGACGTGCCGTTCTACGTCCACGAGACCGACGCCTACTGGAACGACGTCGGCTCGCCGCCCGAGTACCTGCAGGGCAACCTCGACGTGGTCGCGGGCGCGGTCGGGGTCGAGCCCGCGGGCGAGCTGGTGGAGGGCGAGGCCGACCCGGGCGAGCCCGGCGAGCACGGCCTGCCCGAGCCACGGGGCGGCCTGCCGGCCGGGACCGAGCTCAACGGCCGCGTGCTGGTCGGGAGCGGCGTGGACATCGGCGAGGGCGTGCGCATCGACGGCCCGGCCGTGATCGGCGACGGCGCGCGCATCGGCGACGGCGCGCGCATCAAGGAGTCGGTTCTGCTCCCGGGCGCGGAGGTGCCTCCCGGGGCGATGCTCGTGGGCGCGATCGCCGGCCGCGTGGGCCGGCTCACGGCGTAGGTGGGGGCGCCGCGGGTCGAGTTCCTCTGGTGGTCGGAGTGCCCCTCGTGGGAGCGGGCGCTCGCGATGCTGCGCGCCGAGCTCGAGGCCGCGGGGTTGGACCCCGACGGGATCGAGATGGTCGAGATCGCCGACGAGGAGCAGGCTCGGGAGCGCCGCTTCCCCGGCTCGCCGACGATCAGGGTCGACGGCGAGGACGTCCAGGACCCGGGCGAGGCGCCGATCGGTTTAACCTGCCGCATCTACCGGCGGCGCGACGGGCGCGTCTCCCCGCTGCCCGACCCCGCCGACATCCGCGCAGCACTCGAGCGAACGAAAGGAGCGAGTTGAGCCAGGACCGCCTGAGCATCGGCGATGTGGCGCCCGCGCTGGAGCTTGAGGACACCGCGGGCGAGCGTCACGCGCTGCCCGCCCCCGGCGAGGCGCCCGCGTCGGTCGTGATCTGGACGTGCAACCACTGCCCGTACGCGCTCGCCTGGCACGAGCGCATCCAGGACGTCGTGCGCGAGTACTCCGAGCGCGGCGTGGTCTTCCTGCAGGTGAACTCGAACGACGCCGAGCGCTACCCGGGCGACTCGCCCGAGGCGATGCGCGAGCGGGTCGAGAAGGGCGAGTTCGCGGGTCCGTACCTGCACGACCCCGACCAGGCCGCGGCGCGCGCGTTCGGCGCCGAGCGCACCCCCGACGTGTTCGTCCTCGACGGCGACCTGCGCCTCGTCTACAGCGGCGCGCCCGACGCCGACTACGACGATCCGTCGCAGAACGCCGCCTGGCTGCGGGGCGCGCTCGACGCCGTGCTCGCCGGCGAGGCGCCCGACCCGGCCACGACCGATCCGGTCGGCTGCACGATCAAGTGGAAGGAGTGAGCGGGCGGTGACCACGCGCCGCCGGCTCGTCCGCGTCCCGGCCTCCTCGGCGAACCTGGGCCCGGGGTTCGACGTGCTGGCGGCCGCCCTCTCCGTCCACCTGGAGCTCGAGGTCACCGAGACCGGCGAGTTCTCGGTCGACCCCGGCGCCCCGGGCGTGCCCGCCGACCGCTCGAACCTGATCGTCCGCGCCTTCGAGGAGCTGCACCCCGCCGACGGGGTGCGCTTCGAGGTGCGCAGCGACATCCCGCTCGCCCGCGGGATGGGGTCGAGCGCCGCCGCGATCGTGGCCGGCCTGACAGCTGCCGACCACCTCTACGAGCTCGGCCTGAGCCGCGAGGAGATCTACGCGCGCGCCGCGCGCATCGAGGGGCATCCCGACAACGTGGCCGCCGCGGTGTTCGGCGGCTTCGTCGTCTGCCCGTCGGCCGAGGGCGGCGAGATCCCCGCGCCGGTCCGCCTCGAGCCGCCTGCCGGGGTGGAGGCGATCGTCGTGGTCCCCGCGGAGGAGGTGTCGACCGAGCGCGCCCGGGCCGCCCTGCCCGCCCAGGTCAGCCTGGAGGACGCCGTCGAGAACATCGCCGCCGTGACCCAGCTCGTGCTCGGCATCGAGCGCGGCGACCTCGGCCTGATCGCCCGCGGGCTCGCCGACCGGCTGCACCAGCCCCACCGCGGGCCGCTCTACCCGCGCTCGATCGAGCTCGTGGGCGAGGCCCGCGAGCTGGGCGCGATCGGAGCGACGATCTCGGGCGCGGGCCCGACCGTGCTCGTGTGGAGCTTCTGGCAGGACACGGGCAAGGTGACGGCGGCGCTCGAGGAGCGCTGCGCCGGGTGGGCGACGGTCCGCCGCGTGCCGTTCTCACCGCTGGGCGCCGACGTGCCCGAGCTCTAGGCGCGCGCCGACGCCGGGACCAGCGCTGCGCTCAGCTCGTCCAGGCGGGCGAGCAGCTCCGGCCTGCCCAGGCGGCGGAGGATCTCGCCCGTGAGCGAGAGGTAGTCCACGGCGCGCGCGGGCCGGTACTCGAGGATCGTCTGCGCGCGCTCCGCGGACTCCGCGTAGGCCACGGACTGGCGGATCGCCGTGCGGAAGACGGCGTCACCGAAGCGCTCGCGCAGCGCCTCGAGCGACTGGCGCGCGTGCTTGGTGCGCAGGTTCGCGATGTTGAGCACGATCCCGAGCAGCTCCAGGTCGGGGTTCAGGCTGTCGCGGGCGAGCTCGACGACCTCCATGGCCTGCTCGACGCCCTGCAGGGAGAAGTACTGCGACTGCGTCGAGAGCAGCGCGTGCGACGAGGCGACCAGCGCGTTGACGGTGAGCAGGCCGAGCGTGGGCGGGCAGTCGATGAGGATCACGTCGTAGGAGCGCTTCGCGTCGCGCAGCGCGTTGCGCAGGGTGACCTCACGCCCGATCTTCCCGGCGAGTGCCAGCTCGGCCTCGGCGAGGCGCAGGTTCGCCGGGATCACGCCGCCGTGGATCGCGTCGGCCGCGCGGGCCTCGCCCATGAGCACGTCGGCGAGCGTCGGGCTCGCGTCGGGCGGCGTGTCGAAGTAGTCGGAGAGGTTCCCCTGCGGGTCGGCGTCGACCGCGAGCACATCGAGGCCCAAGCGGCCGAGCACGTCGGCGAGCGTCCGGACGAGCGTCGTCTTTCCGGTCCCGCCCTTCTGCGAGAGGACGGAGATCGTGGTCGCCATCCGCGCGAACGATATAGCGGCGCCCCGGGGTCCGCGACCGCCGCGCGCGGATGGCTGGCCGCGAGTCAGACCTCCAGCAGGTAGAGGCGGAAGCAGCCGATCTCGATCTCGTCGCCGTCCTTCAGCCGCGCCCACTCGACGCGGCTGCCGTTGACGAAGAGCCCGTTGAGGCTGCGGTCGTCGAGCGCGCGGACCTCGCCCTCGTCGGTGAGGACGATCAGCGCGTGCCGGCGTGAGACCGTGGGGTCGTCGAGGCGCAGGTCGGCCGCGCTGCTGCGCCCGATGCGGACCCAGCCGGGCTGCAGCGTGAAGGTGACGAGCTCACCGTCCTCGCCCTCCCAGGCGAGGTGGTGGCCCGAGGGGAGCTGCGAGCGGGCGTGCGCGATCACGGCGGGCTCGCGCGGCGCAGGCTCGACGACGGCGGTCTCCATCGTCGGCCGGTCGAAGAGGCTCGCGCGGCGGAACTCGGTGCCGCCGCACGCGGGGCACTCGGGGATCGGTTCCTCCGGCAGGACGCTGACCGCGTAGCCGCAGTCGACGCACTTCAAGGCGCCGCCGAGCTGCGCCGTGGCCGGCTCGCCCGCGGCGTGCGTGTGCCCGCTGGCGGTATCGAGGGACTCGCCGACCCTCTCGGGTGCTATGGACATGTGAACCTCCGGGACGCGGTGAAAAAAAGTGCGCCCTCCTACCCACTTGTGACGATCATAACCAACTCCGGGGGGCGCGCGGAAAAACTCGCCTGGCTGTTGCGTTGCTCTCAAGATCCCCGCTTGCCGTGCCCGTCAAACCGGGGCGCGCCCGGCGGCTTTCCCGGCCGCGCGCCGACTCTCCGCGCGCATCCTTCATAGAATCGCCGCCGCAATGGGTCCGGTTACCGCCCAGATCGCGATCGACGCCCCGCGCGAGCGGGTCTACGAGCTCCTGCTCGACCTCTCCGCTCGCCCCGCGTTCACCGACCATCTGCTCAAGCGCTACCACCTGCTGCGCGTCGACCCGGTCGGCGTCGGCGCCGGGGCCCGCTTCTACCTGCGCGAGGCGGGCGGCTGGTTCGACAGCGTGATCGATGAGGCCGAGGAGCCCTACCGGATCGTCGAGCGCGGCCGCGGCGGGCGCCTGAACCGGATCCCGTCCCTGTTGGAGTGGCGGCTCACCGAGGTCCCCGGCGGGGGGTGCGAGGTGGCCGTGACCTTCTGGACCCAGCCCGAGCACCCGGTCGATCGAGTCTTGGAGCTCCGCCGCTCGCAGCGGCGACTGGCGAAAGGCTGGCGCGAGGTTCTGCAGCGTCTCCGCCAGCTCGTGGAGGAGGAGAGGCCGGTCGAGCGCCTGGAGGTCGCCGGGGCGAGCCGCTTGGGGTCGTGACCCCGGGTCGTGCGCGCCAGACGGCGGCCTCCGGCGCACGGCCGGAGCCCCAGCGCCCCCGGGTCGCGGCCGGTGGTCTCGTTCCCGCGCTCGCGCAGATAGACTCTCGCCGCGCATGAGCCGCCGTCTGAGACTCGCAATCGCCCTGATCGGGCTCCTCGCGGCCGCGTCGCTGCTCGCGGCGTGCGGCGAGGATGAGGTGCACTCCGAGGTCGTCGAGGGCCAGCCGCTGGAGCTCGGCGAGCTTCGTTACAACATCGCCATCACTCGGTTCCTCAACCCGAACGACGTCGAGGACTCCGAGTACCTGGTCGGCCAGCCGGAGCCGCCGCCCGGCCAGGCGTACCTGGGCGTGTTCCTCACGATCAAGAACGACTCCGACGAGGCGCAGCAGAGCGCCTACACCTACCGGGTGGTCGACACGACCGGCGCCGAGTACGAGCCGGTCGAGTCCGAGAGCCCTTACGCGCTCGAGATCGGCGCGCCCGTGGAGGGCAACTCGCAGCTGCCGATCCTCGACTCCACGGCGGCCAACGGGGCGATCCAGGGCTCGATGCTGCTCTTCCTCGTCGACCAGGAGGTCTCGGAGAACCGGCCGCTCGAGCTCGAGATCTCCGGCCCCGACGGCGAGGGGATCGTCGAGCTCGACATCTAGGGGCCGCCGGCCCGGGGGTTCGCGCGGTCCCTGAGCGCGCCGCCCTAGAGGGCGGCGGCGAGGACCTGGCGCGCGATCGGCGCGGCGACGACGCCGCCGTCACCGTTCGCGTTGACGATCATCACCGCGACCGCGACCTTGGGGTGCTTCGCCGGGGCGAAGGCCGTGAACCAGGCGTCGACCTCCTGCTCGGGCTCCTCGCCCTCGCCGAGCTGGTCGCCGGGCTGCAGCGCCTTCGGCCCGAGCTCCGCGGTGCCCGTCTTGCCGGCGACCTGGACGTCGGGGAGGGCCGCGGCCGTGCCGGTGCCGCTGCGGACGACCTCGACCATCATGTCGCGGACCGTGGCGGCGGTCTCGGGGCTGGTCACCTCCACGGGCTCCGCCTCGGGTCGCAGCTCGCCCGTGCGCACGATGGGGGTCGGCAGCCGCGTGCCGCCGTTCGCGATCGTCTGCGCCACCGAAGCCATCTGCAGCGGCGTGGCCAGCACCTGGCCCTGGCCGATGGCGCTCTCGCCGAGCGCGACGTCGCCCTCGATTGGGTTGGGGATCGTGCTCGCCGGCGGGTCGAGAGCCGCCTGGGCCTCCTCGGCCATCAGCGCCGGCGGCTGGTTGAAGCCGAACGCCTCCGCGACCTCGATCAGCTTCTCGGCGCCGACCTTCACGCCGAGCGGCGCGAACACCGTGTTGCACGACTTCGCGAAGCTCTGCACGAAGGTGCCGCCGCACGGCGAGTCGTGCGAGTTCGAGATCTCGCGCCCGATCTCGCTGTTCGACGTCTCCACGGGGAAGGTGTCGCCGGTCTTGACCACGCCCTCGTCGAGCGCGGCGGTCGCGGTGATCACCTTGAACGTGGAGCCCGGCGGCTGGGGCGCGGAGAACGCGAGCCCGGCGACGGCCAGGACCTGCCCGGTGTCGACGTCAAGGACGGCGATGCCCCCGTAGAGCCCGCCAAGCGCCTCGACCGCGGCCTGCTGGATCTCGGGGTCGATCGTGGTCTTCACGTTGCGGCCGTCGACCGGCTCGCTGCTCGCGAGGATCCGGCCGTCGGCGAGCGTGCCGTCGCTCGGGACGGCGAGGAGCTGCCCGCCGGGCTGGCCGGCGAGGCGCTCGTCGAAGGCGAGCTCGAGGCCCGACGTCCCCGTGGGCGCGCCCGGCGGGAACCCGCGCGCGTACAGCTGCTTCTCCTGCTTGCGCGACGGCGAGCCGACCGAGCCCGCGATCGCGAGCGCCGCGGCGCCCAGCGGCGAGGTGCGCGCGGTCGCCGGGCCCTCGGCGAGGGGCGTCCCGTCGCGGGCGAGCAGCTTGCCCCGCTTGCCCGTGCTGGTGACGCGCCCCAGGCTCTCGCCCTTCTGCAGGCCGAAGAAGACGTGGTGCGGCTCCCAGGCGATCCGGCCCTCGTCGTCGAGGGGCAGGTCCAGGCGGCCCTCCAGCCGCCCGAAGGCGTGCGTGTCGACGGCCACGTCGATCGCGGCGTGCCTGTCGTCCACGCGCTCGACCTCGCCGGTCGTGACGCGCACCGCGGTGGCGGTCGCCTGCGCCTCCACGTAGGCGCGCCGGAAGCGCTCGAGCGGGTAGCGGTCGCGCGCGCCCGGCGTGAGCTCGGCGTGCATCGCCTCGAAGTCCTGCGCGCTCCAGGCGCGCGCGAACCGCTCGGCCCCGCCGGCTTCCTCGGATCCCGCGCCCACCACCGCGCCGCCCGCGAACGCGAGCGCCGCTGCCATGCCCACCGGCAGCGTGCGCGCGACGAGCCTGCGCCGCCGCCTGGACGCCCGGGAGTTGCTCAACCGGTACCTGGGCGTGCGCTAGCGTTGCTCGCCCAGCGAGGTCGGAATCGGACGATCACGACCCGAAAGGTAGACCCTTCGCCGCCCGGAGCGCGCAAGTGCGTAACCATCAATAGACAGCGGCCATGAGCGCGCCATCTCCCCACAGCTCCGCCGCCGCGCGCGTCGGCGCGCGTGCCGGGTCCCCGCGGTGACGCCCCTCGACGTCGGCATCATCGTCGGCGCGCTCGCCCTCGCGGTGATCGGCTGGGAGCGCGGCCTGGTCGCGGCCACGATGCCGCTCGCCGGGTTCGTGGGCGGCGTGGCGCTCGGCGCGCGCCTG
>PKER01000309.1 GCA_002919115.1 bacterium | reverse complement strand
GCCCGCGAGCGATCCGGTCGAACGAGGGGAGCGGCGAGCGCCGACTAGCAGCGCGCGGCCACGGGGCACGGCCCGGCCGGGCCCGGGCGCACCGTGACCGGGGAGCTGGCGCTCACCCGGCGCGCGTTCTTGCCCTGCGCGACAGCGGTGTTGCGGAGCACGCCGGGGCGTGCGCTCATCGCGACGCGCGCCGTGATCCGCAAGGTGCGCTTGGCGCCCGCGGCGAGCCTGCCCAGCCGCCAGCACACGCGCTTGGCGCTGCGCTTGGCGGCCCCGGGCGCGCGCACGACGACGAGCCCGTCGGGCAGCACGTCACAGACCCGCACGCCGGTCGCCGCGCCCTTGCCCTTGTTTCGCACCGTGATCGTGTAGGGCACGACGTCGCCCGGGCGCGTCGCCTTTACGCCCGCGCGCTTGGCGAGCGCGAGGCGGGGCTTGAGGCGCTTGAGCTTGCGTGACGTCGAGTCCTGGTTGTTCGACGGGACCGGGTCGGTGGTCGGGCTCGTCACCGAGGCGGTGTTGGCGAGCGTGCCCTTGGCGTCGGCGTCACGCGCACCCGGACGCGGATCACGATCGACTCGCCCGACGCCAGCGGGCCGACGTCGCACGAGATCTCCGGCAGGGCGACCGAGCAGATCGCCCCGGAGTGCGAGACGTACTCGACCTTGTTCGGGAGGACGTCGACCACCGTGGCCGCCGTGGTCACGGGCCCGTTGTTCGTCACCTCGAGCTCGTACGTGTAGAGCTTGCCCGGCACCGGCTTCCCCTTGGTTGCGGGGCGCTTCTCGATCTCCAGATCGGCGGTTGGCTCCACCGGGTAGTCCGCGTCATCCTGCGAGGAGAACGGCTCGTCGAGGGTCTCCGCGACGTAATCCGCCGTGGCGGTGTTCGCGATGACCCCACCGGGGTGGTCGGCGTTCACCGTCACCCGGAAGCTCACCACAGCGCTGTCGCCGGCGGCGAGCGACCCGCCGTCGCTGGCGCCGGCCCCCGAGCCCACGCGGAACCGCGCCTCGTTCAGCACTGCGTCGTGCTCGGCGGAGTCGTCGGCCGACGCGTCGGTGCGCGGCCCGGTCGGGGCCGGCTCGCCGCTCACCATCCGGAGCGTGCCCGGCACGTAGGTTGTGCCGGCCGGGATCGCGTCGCGGATCACGACGTCGGTGGCGGTGTCGATGACGTCCGCTGGGTCATCGCCGTTGCGCACCTCGATCGTGTACTCGAGGGTGTCGCTCGGCCAGGCGTCCTGGCCGGGGCGGCTGACGTTCTCCACGGACTTCTCGATCCGCAGGTCCGGCATGAACAGCTCGATCGCCGCGGAGAACGCGCCGAGCAGGTACTGCTCGTTCGTGGTCGTGGTAGTGAGCTCCGCCTGCAAGCTGGTATCGCCGTTGTCGATCACGTCCGACACGTCGAAGCGCTTCCACTCGAACGCGAGGTTGTTGACGGGGTTCGGCGCACGGTCGGTGACGAGCGCGCCCATGTCGGTGATGCGCGAACGGAAGAAGTTGTTCGCAGGCTCATGGGGCAGGAACTCGAGCTGGGTGCCGTTCACCCACATCTGGTCGGAGCCGATGTTGTCGTCGCCGTCGTAGATCACGGCGCCGAGCTGCGCGTTCACCGGCGCGGGCGCCGGCGGGGTCACGAAGCCCGAGAGGATGAAGTCGCCCGGCTCGGTCGGCCTGACCATCTCGAAGCCGGTGTAGATCGAGAGGTTGCGCCAAGGCTCGCTTGGGTCCGCGTAGGCCACGAGGAGCGCCCACCCGGCGGTGATGTTGACCGCGCCCGTCGCCACGAAGGCGTCCGCGAGGGTGTAGGTGCCGGAGCCCGCGGCGCGCACGAGTTCGGTCACATCGGCGGTCGACTGGAACCACTGGGACTCGAACGCGGAGTCATCCGCGGCGATGTCCTCGTATCCGCCGGCGGGGGTATCGAGCAGCGCCGACTCAAACGCGGCGGCGTCGTCCGGATCCGCCGGATCCGACCCACTCGGAAATGAGCCACCCCAAACGAGCTGGGCGTGGAGAACCTCGGCGCCCGCCGGAATGGTCAGCGTCGCGCTCGAGGAGTTGGCTGTGCTCGGGTCCGAGTCGACGTCGATGTGGTGCATCGTGAAGCCCGAGTTGCTGACGCTGGTTATCCCGGCGAGCGCGTCGGCGCACTCGGGGCTTGGCGACCCGCCGGTGGGCGTGCAGCTGAGCAGCGTGTTGCCGGCAAGAGCCCTTGCGCGACGCGGACGCGCGGGGTTAGGGTTGGCGCAGAGGGTCAACCCGCGGGGGCGGGAGGAGGACGACATGCACTACGGAAGCGGGCGCCGGTTGCGCTCGCTGGTCGCTGTCGCCGCGCTCGGCGCGTGCCTTGCTGCCGTCGGCGGGACCGCCCGGGCGCAGTTCGGCACGCAGGGCAAGATCATCGACGCGGTGGGGACGTTCAGCGGCGCCGATGCGGTCTCGATCGACGGTTCGGGGAGGATCGTGGTCGCCGGCGGCACCAACGTCCAAGGGCCGGACTCGGACTTCTTCGCGGAGCGCTACACCCCGCAGGGGAACGCGGACATCGGCTTCGGGCTGGCGGGCCTGCGGGTGATCGACACGCCCGGCGAGGACTCCGTCCACGCTGCGCTGGCGCTGCCGAAGGGCAAGGTCCTGCTCGCGGGCCCCGCGGGCTCCGACAGCAAGGTGGTCCGTCTGCGGCCGAACGGCGCTTTGGATACGAGCTTCTCCGGGGACGGCGTCGCGACGGTCGACGACGTCGAGTCGATCGAGGACATCGCGCGCCAGCGCGACGGGAAGATCGTCGTCGTGGGCTCGGCCGGGACGGCGATGGTGGTAGCGCGGCTCCGCGCCAACGGCTCCCTCGACACCGGGTTCGCGAACGGCGGAAAGCGGGTCGTTGCCATCGACGCGCTCAGCATCGCCGCCGGGGTCGCGGTGCGGCCGAACGGGCGCATCGTGGCGGTCGGCCGCGCGGCGCCGGACCCGTTCACCGTGAACCAGCGGCCGGCGGTGGTCCAGCTGCGGCCGAACGGCAAGTTCGACAAGTCGTTCGCGGGCAACGGGCGCAAGCGGGTCAAGGTCCCGGGCGGGGCGGGTCTGGAGGACGTGGTGATCCGCGGCAAGCGCATCGTCGGAGCGGGCACCGGGTACCCCGGCGGCACGGCACGACCGCTCCTCGTGGCCCTGCGCCCGAACGGGAGGCTCGACCGGAACTTCGCCGGGAAGGGCAAGCGCGTCTACAACCTCGGCGCGCCGGCGCGGGCCTGGGCGATCGGCCTGCAGAAACGCAAGTTCGTGATCGCGGGCGACCGCAGCAACCCGGTCGCCGATTTCCTGGTCGCGCGGTTCGCCGGCAACGGCAAGCTCGACAAGAGCTTCTCGAGCAAGGGCTGGCGCGCGACCGACTTCGGGTTCGGCGACTTCGGCATCGATCTCGCGGTGCAGGCCGACAGCAAGATCGTCGTGGCGGGCTACGCCGACGAGGACATCGGGATCGCGCGCTACCGCAAGAACGGGGCGCTCGACAAGTAGGCCCGCGGCCGGAGCCGCTCGGCGTGGGAGATTCGGAGGGCGAGTTGCCATCCTCAATCGCCGATGTCCGTCTACCTCGAGATCCTGCGCACGCGCGGCGTCGCGGTCCTCGTGGTCTCGACGCTCCTCGGCCGGATGCCCGTCGGCATCAACGGCCTGGCCGTGCTGCTCTACGTGCAGGGGGCGACGGACTCGTTCGGGTCGGCCGGCCTGGTGGCCGGCGCGCTCGCGCTCGGCAGCGCGCTGGGCGCCCCGCTGCAGGGCCGGGTCGTCGACCGCTACGGCCCCACGTACCTCGTGCCGCTCGCGACCGTGCACGCGGCCGGGCTGCTCTTGGTCTGGGCGCTCGGGGCGGCGGGCGCTCCGATCCCTGCGCTCGCTGCGGCGGCGGCGATCGCGGGCGGGGGCACGCCGCCCACCTCGTCGGTGCTGCGCTCGCGCTGGCCCTACGTGCTCGGCTCCAACCCGCGCCTGCTCACCGGCGCCTACGCGCTCGACTCGGTGATGATCGAACTGATCTTCGTCGTCGGCCCGCTCATCGTGGCCGCGATCGTGACCGCGGTGGGCGCCCAGGCCGCGCTCGCGGTGTCGGCGGCGATCGGGTTCGGCGGCACGGTCGCGTTCGTGGTCGCGCTCCGCGGGCATCCGGGCCCCGAGCCCGACCGCCGGCGCCCCGCGTTCGGCATCGGGCCCCTGGCGTCGCCGGGCCTGCGCACGCTCGTGATCGCGAGCCTGCCGGTGGGCTTCTGCCTGGGCACGATAGAGGTGGTGCTGCCCGCGTTCAGCGCGGCCGAGGGCGACCCCGCGCTCGGCGGCGTGCTGCTCGCGGTCTGGTGCGCGGCGAGCGGCATCAGCGGCCTGCTCTACGGCGCGCGCCCCACGCGGATGCCGCTCACCGAGCAGCACCTGCGCTTCGCTGCGCTCCTCCCGCTCGCCTCGCTGCCAATGGTCTTCGCGGGGTCGCCGGCCGTGATGGCGGCGCTCGTCGTCATCGCCGGGGCGCCGATGGCGCCGCTGATCGCCTCGCGCAACCAGCTCGTCAGCGACGTCGCCCCGCAGGGCACGGCGGCGGAGGCCTTCACCTGGCCGCTCACCGCGCTGATCACCGGCATCTCGCTGGGCGTCGCGGTGGCCGGCTCGCTCTCGGAGGAGTCGGGCTGGACGGCGGCGATGCTCGCGGGCGTCGCCGTCGCGGGCGCGGGCGCCGTGCAGATCTTCCTCCAGCGCGACCGCCTCGAGGCGCGCCCGGCGACCTGACCCGCGACTCAGGGATTCATCCGAACCGGCCGCAGTCGTCGCGGGCTCGCGGGGAACGCGCTCGCGAATCCGCGATTCATCCGATCAGTTTCCGAACGCGGGCCGGTCTAGATACGCGCAAGCCACCGACCAGGAGGACGAGGCCTGTTGCTTGAGGGAAAGACCGCGGTCGTCTATGGGGCCGGCACGATCAGCGGGGCGGTCGCGGAGGCCTTCGCGCGCGAGGGCGCGCGCGTGTTCGTCGCCAGCCGCGGCGCGGAGCGCTTGGCCGCGCTGGCCGAGCGCATCCGTGCGGCGGGCGGGCAGGTGGAGGCCGCGCAGCTCGACGCGCTCGATGAGCGCGCCGTCGACGAGCACGCGGACGAGGTGGTCCGCCGGGCGGGATCGCTGGAAGTCTCCTTCAACGCGATCAACCACAACGACGTGCAGGGCAAGCCGATGTGGGAGATGTCCCTTGAGGACTTCGAGGCGCCGGTGATCACCGGCCTGCGCACGAGCTTCATCACCTGGCGGGCGGCGACCCGTCGCATGATCGAGACGATGCGCCGCCAGCTCGCGACCGAGGCCGGCAAGCACGGCGTGCGGGTGGCGACGATGCGCACCGGCGGGGTGCCGGAGGGCATCCCCGACGACTTCCCCGCGAAGGCCAAGATCGAGGAGTCGATCGTGGGCCAGACGCTCCTCGGCCGCGCGGCGACGCGCGAGGACGTGGGCAACGTCGCCGCGTTCATCGCCTCCGACAGGGCGCGCACGATGACCGCGGCGACGGTGAACGTGAGCTGCGGGGCGCTGATCGACTAGCGGCCCTCAGCCGGCGGCGCGCTCAGTGCGAATGGCGTGACGCGAGGCGCCAGGCGAGCGGCGCGATGCAGAGGACGCCGAGGCCGACGATCCCCAGGGGCAGCGCGGTCTCGCCGGTGGCGTCCCGCAAAAGCCCCGCGACCGCCGGACCGGTGGCGGCGATCAGGTAGCTCGCGGTGAACGCGACGCCGGTGAGCGTCGCGGCCTGCGCGGGGTTCTCGGAGTGGTCGACCGGCAGGGTGAGCGCCAGCGCGAAGGCCCCGCCGGAGCTGAAGCCGAGCACGGCGGAGGGCAGGGCGGGGACGGTGTCGGTCGCGAACCCGATCGCGACCAGGCAGAGCGCGGCCACGCCCATCGCCACGGCGAGCGTCCTCCCGCGCTTGCGAGGCGTGCGGGCGAGCGCGGGCAGGAGCGCGCCCGGCGCCTGCATCCCGACGAAGATCGCGAGCAGGAGCACCGCCGTGCTCTCGCTGTACCCGGCGTCCTCGTAGGTGGCGCTGATCCAGGCGAGCGGCACGTAGAAGGTGAGCGCGAGCGCGGCGAGCACCACCATGATCCGCACGGTGAGGCCGCGGTCGAGGTCGCGCACGCCGAACGTCCCGGAGGCGTTCGGGTCCTGCAGGGAGATCCGCGTGCGCCGGCCGATGAAGGTCCACGCCACGAGGGCGGGCAGGGCGACCAGCCCCCAGACCGCGAGGCCAGCGCGCCAGTCGCCGAAAAGGTTGGTGAAGGGCACGGTGAGCGCCGCGCCGAGCATCGCGCCCCCGTGCAGGCCGGCGGTGAACAGCGCGGTCGGCGAGCCCGGCGAGCGCGCGAAGAAGGCCTTGACGATCGGCGGCCCGAGCGCCTGCACGACCGCGATCCCGATCCCGATCGCGAGCGTCACCACCATGAAGGCCGCGGGCCCGAAGCCGAGCCCGCGCGCGGCGCTCGCCAGGCCGATCAGCGCGAGCCCGCCGATCAGCGTGCGCTCGACCCCCAGCCGCCGGGCGAGCGGGGCGCCGAGCGTCGCGAAGATCCCCATGCACGCGGCGGGCAGCGTGGTGAGCACCCCAGCCGCGAAGCCGCTCAGGCCGAGCTCGTTGCGGATGTCGGTGAGCTCCGCGGAGAGCGAGGAGAGCGCGGGCCGCAGGTTGAGCGCCGCGAGCACCAGGGCGGCGAGCACGAGCGCGGGGGAGACCGTCGCGGCGGCGGCGTTCCCGGCGGGCGCGCGCACGTCGCTGCTCGGCTGGGCGGTGGCGCTCATGCGACCGCTTAGTGTGACGGGCGCCGGCGCCTAACCGTTCCGCATCGCGAAGCCGCGATGGAGGCTCCCGGGCTACTCGCCCTCGCCCGCAGGGAAGATCAGCTCCATCGCGCGCTCGAGGTGGCCGCGGGTGAGCTCCTCGGCCTCCTCGGGCCGGCCGGCCTCGATCGCGTCGGCGATTCCGATGTGCGCCTCGTGGTCGGCGCCCATCGTCTTGGGGTCGGAGCGCAGCTCGTACAGCGTCGCGCCGATCCGCCCGATCCAGATGTGCTCCATGAAGCGCACGAGCTCGGGGTTGCCCGTGCCCTCGACCAGCCCCAGGTGGAACTCGCGGTTGGCCCTGAACAGCTTCGCGGGCTCGCCGTTCGCCGCGGCCTCCTCCGCGATCGCCTGCCGCATGCGCCGGATCGGCTCGACGAGCCGCCGCTGCGCGGCCATCCGCGCGGCGCCCGGCTCGATCACCAGGCGGGCCTCGTAGCTCATCCGCAGCTGCTCGGGCGTGGCGGTCGCGACCCGCGCGCCACGGTTCGCGAACAGGTCGACGAGCCCCTCCGCCGCGAGCCGGCGCAGCGCCTCGCGCACCGGCGTGCGCGACACCCCGAACTCGACCGCGAGGTCGGCCTGGTGAAGACGCGCGCCGCGGGCGATCTCGCCGCTTGCGATCCGGTCCCGCAGGATCGCGTACACCTGGTCCGCGACGCTCAGGACCTCGAGTCCGCTCTTCGAGTTCGTCGCCACTGCTCCCTAAGCACCCTCAGCACTCGCCAAAGTCGCGCGGGAAGGGTACCCGCCTGCGCGCTTCTGGATTCATTCGAATGTTCGCGTTCATCGGACCGCGCAGAACCCTGCGTGGGCAAAACGCAGGCGGCGCGCGTTGCATGCTCGACTTTCGAATGCATACAATATTCGCGCGATGGCCTCGTGGAGGAGAGAGCCGAACAGCCCCCGCGGGGGAGACCTGAACGTTTCCTCCCAGCGCGGTGAGGAGTTCAGGGTCGACGAGCGCGCGGTGCGCGTGCTGCACGACGGCCAGCCGGTCTGGGGCCGCCGCGAGGGCGACGAGATCGTCCTCCCCGGCGACGCGCGGATCGCCGAGGCCGACGCCCACTACCTGGCGCCGGCCGAGCCCACCAAGGTGATCGCGGTCCACCTCACCTACCGCAGCCGGATCGAGGAGTACAAGGCGCGCACGCCCGCGGAGCCCTCGTACTTCATGAAGCCACCGACCGCCCTGAACGGCCACCGCGGCGAGGTGCGGCGCCCGAAGGGCACGAGCTACCTCAACTACGAGGGCGAGCTCGCGGTCGTGATCGGCCGCCGCATGCACGGCGTGCCGGTGGAAGAGGCGCTCGACTACGTCGCGGGCTACACCTGCGCCAACGACGTCGGCCTGCACGACTTCCGCCACGCCGACCGCGGCTCGATGCTCCGCGTCAAGGGCCAGGACGGGTTCCTCCCGCTCGGCCCCGAGCTCGTCCCGGCTGGCGAGTTCGACCCGACCAGCTTCACCCTGCGGACGTACCTCAACGGCGAGGTCGTCCAGGAGGCCGACGCGAGCGACCTGATCTGGGGCGTCGCGTACCAGCTCGCCGATCTCTGCCGGCTCATCACGCTCGAGCCCGGCGACGTCGTGCTCACCGGCACGCCGGCCAACTCGAGGCCGATGGAGCCGGGCGACGTCGTTGAGGTGGAGATCGACGGGATCGGCCGCTTGACCAACACGGTCCGCGAGTGGGACGTCGACCTGAGCGGCTGCGGCGAGCAGCCCCAGGTCTCGGCGGCGACGCTGCACGTCGCGCTCGCGATCGACGAAGAGGAGGCAGAACGAACGGTGGAGGGCGTTCGATGATCAAGGTCCACGTGGACATGAACCTGTGCCAGAGCCACGGCGAGTGCGAGATCGTGGCGCCGGAGATCTTTGAGCTCGGCGACGACGACGTGCTGCGCTGGAAGGAGGAGATCGACCCGTCGCTCCTCGAGAAGGCCCGCGAGGCAGCGGAGGCCTGTCCGATGACGGCCATCCGCATCGAGGAGGACTGAGGGGGGGCGCAAGCGGTGCGTCGGCTCGTCATCGTCGGAGCTTCGCTGGCGGGCCTGCGCGCCGCGCAGGCCGCGCGCCGGGCGGGCCAC